>JABZFQ010000205.1 GCA_014237365.1 Desulfobacteraceae bacterium
TTCGTTTGGGGTGAGGTATCCCGAGAGCTTCCTTGCGGTAGCAAAAAAGGGATTGAAATAATTAACCATCAGAAATATGTTTCAATGATTATAGATAGTTACGATGTCGAGAGAGCTCATTCAATGATGATTGATACTTATCGACAACTTGTTAAAGATAAAAACGTTGCCTACATGTATCTGATGGTAGATGAACATTTGGCGCAGTCCGGGGTAGATACAAGGATAGAGGCCTTTATAGATTCGTTGAGGTGGCGGGGATGACTTATATGGCAATCCCCAATATAGGCAACTACACTATAGCGCTTGCTACAGCCGTAGAATCTCTCGGCATTAAAGCATGGGCTTCGACTGCAACCACGCCTGAAGCCCTGAAGCTGGGTATAGCCGCTGCGCCGGAAACAGTTTGTCTGCCTCTAAAGGCCCACCTGGGTCACTTCATTGAAGCAGACAGGGCAGGCGTTGAGTATGCATTTATGGTCAATAGTGTCGGCACCTGCAGACTCAGATACTATCGCCATATGATAGAGCACATCCTCAAAGATCTGGGTTTGAAAATAAAGATTTTCGGTCTTGGCTTCGATGGATTTAAACCGCCTATCGTACGGCATTTTGATCCCGGACCGATAACTTTCCTGAAACCCTTATTCCATACTGCAGTCAAGATTAAAATTATTGATGAATTGGAGGTGGCGGCCTGGCGGACTAGGGCAATTGAAATTACACACGGGGACACAACGCTGCTCATGAATAAGTTGCTCGTGGAACTCAGTGACTCCAAAACAATGGCCCGGACCATGGCCATCCGTAAAAAGGTTGCCGGCCGCTTTGCTGAAATTCCAGTTGATAAAGAGAGAAAGCCGCTCAAGGTCGGACTTGTCGGCGAAATATCTTTTCTCAGGGACAAATGCCTGAATAAAAATATTGAATATATCCTGGGAAGACAGGGAATTGAGCTGAGAAACTTCTTTTTGCTTGGGGAAGAGTTAAAGAATATAACGCGAATAGTGTTTTTGAACCAAAACAAAAGAAAATATCTATCCAAAGTAGCGGACCGGTATTTACAATGTACGGTAGGCGGACATGCCCTGGATTCCGTTGCTCACTCAATCTATTGCGCAGATGAGGGCTATGATGGTATGATTCATGTTTGTCCCTCCGGATGCATGCCTGAAGTAAGTGTACGGCCGATCCTCAAGCGTGTAAGTAAAGATAAGGATTTTCCCATACTGGAAATGTCGTATGACGAGCATACCTGCGGCGTCGGAATTGCTACCCGCTTAGAGGCTTTTGCAGATGTCCTTATGGAAAGAAGAAAAAAATAGGTAAATAAATGAATAACTCCTGTTATCTGGGCATTGATGTCGGTTCTATCAGTACAAATTGTGTAATAACTACGCCGGAAGGTGAAGTGCTTTTTGAAATATATAGGCGGGGGGAAGGCAACCCGATTAAATCGGTGCAGCAGTGCCTTGCGCAACTTATTGAACAATTGCCTGACAGGTTTCACATCAAAGGCGTATGCACTACAGGAAGCGGCAGAATACTTGCAGGCGCGGTAGTAGGCGCTGATGTTATTAAAAACGAAATTTCCGCGCATGCCCGTGCGGTGATACACCTCTATCCCGCTGTGCGGACTATATTCGAAATCGGCGGACAGGACAGCAAAATAACAATTCTCAGGGATGGAGCGGTTGTAGATTTTTCAATGAACCTGGTTTGTGCCGCAGGCACGGGAAGCTTTCTTGATTCACAGGCAAGACGACTGAATATCACTATTGAGGAACTGAGCAGCAAGGCAATGATGTCGCAAAACCCCACCAACATAGCCGGGCGCTGCACTGTATTTGCAGAGTCCGACATGATTCACAAACAACAGCTCGGGAATGAACAGAAAGACATAACCATGGGACTGTGTCATGCGCTCGTGAGAAATTATCTTTCCAATGTGTGCAACGGGAAGGAGATTAAACCTCCCATCGTATTTCAGGGCGGTGTAAGCGCAAACAAGGGAATATGCCGCGTTTTCAAAGAGACGCTTCAGTGCGATATCATTATTCCTCCTTACAATATGGTCATGGGGGCATATGGGGCCGCGATTATCGCTTCAACATCCTGTATAGAAAAGACAAAATTTCGAGGGAAAGAAGTATCCGCGCATCACATTATTACAAAGGGTTTTGAATGCGGCGATTGTCCGAATAGTTGTGAAATAATCGAGGTCCTTGATGAAGATGAAGTAATCGGCAGGACCGGCGGACGGTGTGGAAAATGGGAGGGAAGGACGGAACCAAGAGAAGCCCTCAAAGGAACTGGCCAGATGGGTACTGTTGCAGGATCTTCAACTGACCGGAAAATGGAACATCAAACATGCAGGCAGGTGGACAATGTGCCTGACCTTATTCAAATAGGCGTTCCCAAAAAATAGGTTACTATTTCCCATCCATCAGATCCCGTAGTTCCTTGTAAGCAATTTCGGCAGTTTCCCTTAAAATAAGCAGGGAAGTATTTGTCCCTGCCTTTACCGCAATGGGCAAGCCACCGCCATATTCGGACCAATGCCCTGCTAACAACAGGTTTTTGACGGGGGTCCTGTAATGCGCAATTTTACTTTTTATGTTCTTTTTAGTCGGTCGCGCTCCCATTGTACTCCCATAACGGTTGCCTGTGTAACGCCAATAAGTTATTGGTGTCGCGATATCCATGACCTCTATGTGTTTCCTTAGTTCCGGGGCCAGGGTCTTCTCAACCCTGCCGATAAGAATATGGGCGTATTCCCTCTTGAACGCATTGTATGTTGAGCCGCGTTCCAGACCATTCCCGGTTTTCCAGTTGTCCCGGTAATCAAATTTGGCCTGACAAAAAATGGTAAGTGTGCCTTTGCCCTTTGGCGCAAGTGTGGGGTCACGTGATGAAGAAGACAGGATGCATAGGTTGACTTTATGCGGATCCCCACTGAGCCGATCCGGTTTCGGGACATCGTCTCTTGAAATGGAAATCATTTCTTCATTAAAACCCAGGTCTGCTGCCTCGCAGTCTAAGCCTATGTTGATCATTACTGCCGAGTCGTAAAGATCGGCATTGTGGAGACGCTTTCGCAAGTTCAACGGAATCAATTCTTTCGGGAGCATTTTTTCATAAAGGGTTTCCACGTCACAGGCAGCCAGAACGAAACGTGAGAGTATTGTTTCTCCGTTCTTCAGGCAAATCCCCACGGCCTTATCGGTATCCACCAGCACTTTTTCCACACGATGTTTCAGCAATACTTTTGATCCTGATGATTCAACCAGTTTGTTCAACCATATTGGAAAAGCCCTGCTTCCCCCCACAGGAGGTGCCTGGTAATCTTTCGAGTATGCCCACCCTATTGGTATCAGTACTCCCAGCATTTCTTCCTCGGAGGAAAAAATTTTTTTAATATTACTGTTTTTGAAGTAACGGTAAAGGCCCTTTTCGACAGGGACCCCTATGTGCCTGAACATAGGAAGAGCCCAGTATCCCATCTTCAAACCGTAGAGTCCAAGTTCCAGCAGGGACATGGTTTCTCTGGCCCGCATAAGGCTGGTATAAAGACGCAGACGGTCTCCAAATATTTTGCCGCATGCAAAAAGTTTGCGTATACCTTTTGCAGCATCCGGAAAATCCTTGATCAGTTGGTCCCTTAGATCATCAGGGTTGTTTGTCAGTAAATAATCAAATGAATCCCCTTTAATGCGACGAATACGTGTGAGGGTCTTGCATTTTGGAAAGCCGGCATCAAGGTAGTTAAATATTTTATAGATGAATCCATCCTCGCCGCACTGGTTCAGCCAGTGAATGGCAGAGTCGAATTTGAAACCTTGACGCTCAAAACCGGCGATGCAGCCGCCTACGCTGGACCGAGCTTCAACCACCACCACATGAAGACCTGCCTTGGACAACAGGGCCGCGGCCGTCAGGCCTGATATGCCGGCCCCAATTACTACAACATCACATTGTGTTTGTATTTCAGGGGTCATTTAAGCGACCTCTCCTTAGGGCTCGGTAAAAAATAACTTGGCATTTCTTCATTCATTACCCTCCTTGTTGATGATTTTTTGTTATCGCTTTGATTGCATTCATTATAAAAATGATTTCTTACATTTTTTTACGCCATTCGCCCGGCAGCAGCCGGATCTCCAGGAAAGACTATCGGTAAAACCGGTAGAAGAAGGTTTCTCAATACACAAATGATATGCATCACAGCCTCCAATTACGGGATTTGAGCTTCGGAGCGCATGTAGTTTTGACCGAGTCCTAATGTCGTTTACAAGTCAAGATTAATCCCGCTTTTATATGACTTGAAATTGACATTATGTTGATTTCGGGAATGAAGATTTTTTATGCATTATTGACTTAAAATCAACATTTAGCGTGGGATTGCAAAGGAGAGACGCGTGAACGACTACAAAGTTACTTTTAAATCCAGTATTGCTATCTTTTTCCCTTTACTGGTTACATAAGCGTGTATCTCGGATTCTTCGTTATCTCTTTTTGTCTCCGTGCATTCAAAAATTAATTCTTCTCCGCAGGAAACCGGTGAAAAAAACTT
>JABZFQ010000353.1 GCA_014237365.1 Desulfobacteraceae bacterium
AGGAACGTGGACGAAATAACTTCCCCAACTATGCATCACAGCTTCAGGCCGCCTTTGTCCGATCTCAAATCCCAAAAATATTGAAATAGCTCGCTATTCCTTCAACTTTTGTGATCTGAAATCAAACAAATTCAACCCAAATCTGTGCGCCTACTTGTAAAAGTTAATTCGTCCACGTTCCTTAATGACTGAAACCCAAAAACAAAAAATAACAAATTTAATAATCTCTGTCAATTTTTTTTAATTTTTTTTTACGAATTCATCCTTCTTGACCTATTACAACGTATCTGATATTTCAAAACAAATTTTCAAAGGAAAGGATGCTGAATAATGAATCGTGAAAATTCTAATAAGCTTTTTAACAGGTCTATTAATGTAATCCCAGGTGGTGTTAACAGTCCGGTGCGTGCTTGCAAGTCCGTAGGAGCTGAACCTGTATTTATTGATCATGCAGAAGGATGTATGATTTATGATGTAGACAGCAACGGTTTTATCGACTACATTGGCTCATGGGGCCCAATGATACTTGGGCACAGGCATTCGGCGGTTATTAAGGCTATTGCATCTGTCCTTAATCGAGGTACAAGTTTTGGAGCGCCTACAGATCTTGAAATAGTGCTGGCTGAAATGGTTATAGATGCGGTTCCTTCTGTTGATATGGTTCGTATGGTTAATTCCGGCACAGAGGCTACAATGAGCGCTATAAGGCTTGCCCGCGGGGTAACGGGTCGTGATGCAATAATTAAATTTGATGGATGTTATCACGGTCATGCAGACTCACTTCTTGTTGAGGCAGGATCAGGCGTTGCCACATTAAGCATCCCAGGAAGTCCCGGAGTGCCTGAATCCTTTGTAGCTCATACCTTTTCGCTACCCTATAATGATATAGAAACTGTTAAGAAAATTATGGATAAGCAGGGAGATAAAATTGCCTGTATAATAGTTGAGCCGGTTGCAGGAAACATGGGACTTGTAAGACCTGTTGACGGTTTTCTGGAAACTTTAAGGGAAGTAACTGAAAAGAGCGGCAGTATACTGATATTTGATGAAGTTATGACGGGTTTTAGAGTTGCATACGGCGGTGTTCAGTCTTTGTATGGAATATTACCGGATATTACATGTCTGGGTAAAATTATTGGAGGAGGATTGCCGGTTGGTGTTTATGGAGCCAAGCGTGAAATCATGGAACATATTGCACCAAATGGGCCTGTGTATCAGGCAGGAACTTTGTCAGGCAATCCAGTTGCTATGGCTGCGGGAATTGCAACACTTATGCAATTAAAGAAGCCTGGCTTCTATGAAAATCTCAATAAAAAGGCAGACATTCTTGCAACCGGTCTCAAGAAAGCTGCGGAAAAGGCAGGAGTAAAGGCCAAGGTTGACAGGGCGGGCTCAATGCTCGGACTTTTTTTCACGGATAGAGATGTTAAAAATTTTGAAGATGCAAAAACCAGTGATCTTGATATGTTTTCAGCCTATTACAATGGTATGCTGGAAAAAGGAATTTACCTTGCTCCTTCACAGTTTGAAGCGCTTTTTGTTTCCGCTGCACATAAAACCGAGCACATTGATAAAACAATAGAAGCGGCAGAAGAGGTGCTAAAAAATTTGTAGCTACATATAAGGCTAAAAGGTGGATAGACTGAAGTCTGAAGGTAAAAGGCTATCAGGGAGCTTCAGCCTTCAGTCTATCTACCTGTATTTTTTCATGGAATGCTTTTTAATTTACCTACAGAAAGGTCATGAAGTGGAATAAGTATATCTGCCATTTTTTTCAATTTCTGCATTGAATCATAAGCTTCCATGACATTTATGTGAACGCCCGGTGCAATGGCCGGACCTGATGCCGGAAAATTTTTATCATTACAGCACAAACCAGTGATAATGGCTTTCCCTTTTGATGTATTTACAGATACAGACTGGCCTCCAACCGAATGGCCTGGAGTAAAAATCACATCAATCCCATCCAAAATATTTGCATCTCCCTCTATCTCAATTACATTAACCTCATCAAGAACGTCCGGATAATATCTGTGATCAACAGGATGTGGATTTTTTAAAAAATCGTGTTCTGCTTTTTGCACATAAACATCAGCATTTGAGCATTTATAATCATTTTCACAATGATCATTATGAAGGTGTGTGTGAATAATCACATCTATGTTTTCCGGCTTTAAATTTAACGTTGCAAGAGCGTCTTCAAATTCAAAAATATCAAACCCGCAGTTTTTTCTTATTTCATCAGACACAACAAATTGTTCAAGTCCTGTGTCGACAAGTATGTTTTTATCCCCACCTTTTAAATAAAAAACATAGATAGGCAGCAAAATCCTTTTTCCATAATCATGAAGATAGGTCATTACACCCTGATCAGTCTCATTAATACCGACAACCAGAGGATGAATAGTATATTCCTGCATCATAGGCTCCTTAGGAACGTAAGTTGTTTCGTTCAATTTTTATCGCTCTCTAACCGTGAACTGTGAACCTGAGTAGTTACGCTTACTCATTGTTTTCAATTTTCAGTGAAACTCCGTGTCGTTCTGTGGTAAACTTTTACAAAATAATCTTGTGAAAATACCGGCTAAAAGGGAATATCATCGCCAATTGTACCCGAGCCTGATGACTTGGGGGGGGTATCAGAAACCTGAGTATTTAAAGGTGGCTCATCTGAATTTACAGAATCCCTTCCACCTAAAAACTGCATATCAGATGCGACAATTTCAGTAGTATATCTTGTAACTCCGTCCTTTTCCCATGATCTTGTTTGTAAACGGCCTTCAATGTATACCTGCTTGCCTTTTGAAAGATATTCGCCGCATATTTCTCCAAGTCTTCTAAAAGCTACGATACGATGCCATTCTGTGCGTTCTTTTTTTTCTCCGGTAGCTTTATCCTTCCATTCTTCAGATGTAGCTATGCTGAAATTCGCGACAGCAGCGCCATCTGGAGTATAGCGTACTTCAGGATCTCTGCCCAAACGTCCGATCAGCATTACCTTGTTAATACCTGACATATTTACCCCCTAAAGTTATTAAAATTATATAGGATTTAAGATAAAAATTTTGGGAAGGATAGAGGGAGGAAGGCGTACTCGTCGTACGTCGACGACCGATAACGCACCCAAAATCTTTATCTTAAATCCTATAGTGAGTTTATCCTGCATTTCTACATACAACTTAGGAACGTGGACGAATTAACTTCCACAAGTAGGCGCACATATTTGGGGAAGTTATTTCGTCCACGTTCCTTATAAAACAAAGTTGCTCTTGATGTCAATCATAGCAGAAGACTTGCTTGTTTTTTATGAAACAAACAATTTTATAAAGAGAACAGTCAGGATACCTGCAGATAAAGGTGTTATAACCCAGCCAGCAGCAATTTTGGCGACCATTTTGGTGCTTACAGTCCGTAATCCTCCCACGATACCAACCCCTACTATAGCGCCTACTATTGCCTGAGATGAAGAGACCGGAACGCCGATTTGAGTAAAAATATGGAGGGTAAATGACAGCGCCAAAATGGTAACAAAGGCAGAGAATGGATCCAGAGGAGCAATCCCTTTGCCGATGGTCATCATCACCTTTTTGCCATAGGTGAGACTGCCGAAGGCAATGCTAAAGCCTCCAATCAATGAGGCCATGCCTGCAGACAGTAATCCTGACCCAACATAAACGCCGGTCACATTAGCTACATTGTTTGAGCCCAGGGAATATGCCCCATAACAACCTGCCACAATAATTCCAGTAGAATAAATGTAGTTTAGGTAGGTAATGTTTGTAATGGTCTTATCTAAAACATATCTTAAAGACCGGTGAAGAAAATATCCAAAAACAATGCCGCTCACAGGGGTGACTATCCAGCAAATGATGATTTTATAAAGCTTAGAGAAATCAGCAGCTCCTGATAAAATTCCAGAGCCTATAACCGCGCCGATAATTGCTTGAGAAGCTGAGGCTGGAACAGCAAAATAAGTGAGAACGGTCATGGTAATGCCGGCCGCCAAAGAACAATAAAAAGCCTCTATAGTGAGAAGGATGGAGAGTTCGCCAACAGTTTCCATGCATTTGGGGCCTTCAAGGAGAGCGCCTAATAACACAAAAATCGCTGTTAGGGATATAGCTGTTCTATATTTTATCGTACCTGTTGCGACGCCTGTCCCAAAAATATTTGCAGAATCATTGGCGCCAAGGCTCCAGCCCAGAAGAACACCACTCAAGACTTTCCACATAATTTACTGAATTCCTACCTAAGAGCCTGTTTGAAAACTGATGAATTGACTGCAAAAGCGTGAAAATGGTTCAAATCTTCCCAAATTTTCAGCCAATAGGCCGGCTATTAACCTCAAATTTGACCTCATTTTCACACTTTTTCGCTTTAATTCCTTAGTTCTCAAACAGGCTCTAAGGAAAAGGGACGAAATAACTTCCCCAACTATGCATCATAGCTTCAGGCCGCCTTTGTTCGATCTCAAATCACAAAAATATTGAAATAGCTCGCTATTCCATCAACTTTTGTGATCTGAGATCAAACAAATTCGACCCAAATCTGTGCGCCTACTTGG
>JABZFQ010000372.1 GCA_014237365.1 Desulfobacteraceae bacterium
TCCATATCCCTGCATCCCCGCACCTCTATTCCCTTCACTTCTATTCCCTGCACTTCTCGCCCCACCCCCTTTTTTTGGCCTTTTTTTAATTTCGTACAAATAGCTAAATTATATACACACTATCGATTCATAAGGATCGGACCATATTTTTCCTTTTTTAACTCATCAAGAGTGCTGCCTGCTTCTGCCTTATCTTTAAAATAACCTATCCTTACTCTGTGCCAGATACCTTTTTCAGGAATATTGCTTGAAATTCTGTAAGCAGGATACCCTTTTTTTTTCAGCTTTGCCACCATTTCATCAGCATCTTTTGAATCCTTTAAAGATGCAACCTGGATTGTAAGTTTTTTATCAGTTTTTGTTAAATTCTTTTGCTTGTTTTTATTTATTATTTTAGATTTGCCGGAAATTACTCTTTTCTTAACTTTTACTGTCTTATTTTTAGACAGATGTTTTGTTTCTTGTTTTTTAGATATAGCAGCTCCATTATTTTTATCTTTTTGGTTCTCCTTCAGCGCCTCGTAAAAGACGAAATCTGTTTTATTTCTGACCTCATCTGAATCAATTTTAAACCGTTTTTGCTCTTTTTTAATAACGGCTTCTTTTAAAGCAACCAATTCTTTCTGGAGTTTCTCAATATCAAATTTTACAGGAACCGTATCCCTCCCAACGAGAACACCTAAAACAAACATCCATGCGGAAACGAAAATAATCAAAAAAATCCAGACCAAAGGCTCTTTGGGAACAAACTGAAGAGAAGGTTTTTTTTTATCTTTTTTATTTTTCATTACATTTTCTCAGGAGCAGACACGCCGAGCAGTGATAAACCGTTTCGGATTATCTTTTTAATCGCAAGCACGAGATAAAGTCGTCCAATGGTCAATTCAGCCTCATCTGTAAGCACTCTGTGTTTATTATAATAGGCGTGAAAAGCTGATGCAAGATTCATCAAATAATACGTGATCCGGTGAGGTTCCATATACTCCGCGCTACACCTCACTATTTCGGGGTAACGCGCCATAATCTTAATTAATTGTATCTCCTCAGGTTCATTAAGTCCGGAGATTGCTGCATCATTCCAGACTATCTCATTTATTCCTCGTTCCTGTGCCTTCCGAACAATACTTGATATCCTGGCATGCACGTATTGAACGTAATACACAGGATTATCATTTGTTTTCTTTTTGGCAAGTTCCAGATCAAAATCAAGTGCGCTTTCATAATGACGCGTTAAAAAAATAAATCTTGCCGCATCACTGCCAACTTCATTGATTACGTCTCTGAGAGTAACAAACTCGCCAGCCCTGGTTGACATTGCAACAGGCACTCCATCACGCTGTAGATTGACAAGTTGAATCAGAATAACATCAAATTTGTCTCTGGTGTGACCTGAAGCCTCAATTGCGGCTGACACTCTGGGAATATATCCGTGGTGATCAGCTCCCCATACATCAATAATTCTTTCAAAACCTCTATCAAACTTGTCTTGATGATATGCTATATCAGAAGCAAAATACGTTGTCAGGCCGTTACTACGAACAACAACACGATTTTTTTCATCTCCAAAATTTTTAGTTCTGAACCATAGCGCCCCATCATCCTCAAATATAATATTTTGTTTGCGGAAATCATTTATTGTTTTATCAACTTTTCCTGAATCATAGAGTCCTTGTTCGCTGTACCAGTTGTCAAATACCACACCAAAAGATTTCAAGTCTTCCTTTATTTCAGAAAGGATATCTTTAGCTGCAAAACGCGCGCAATATTTTATGGCGTCTTCTTCGCTATGTGAAAAAAGCTCATCCTCTTTATTTTCCTTTACCCTTCTTGCCAAATCACGAACATAGTCGCCCTGGTAACAGTCTTCAGGGAATTGAACATCTGCCTTAAACAATTCTTTATATCGCAGGAAAACAGAACGGCCAAGAGTATTTATCTGCCTTCCAGAGTCATTAATATAGTATTCTTTTTCAACCTTATAACCGCAAAACAAAAGGATGTTTGCCACGCTATCTCCAACAGCGGCTCCTCTTCCATGTCCAACATGCAGCGGGCCTGTAGGATTTGCGCTTACGAATTCTACCTGGATTTTCTTCCCTTTACCAATATTTGAAGCGCCGTAAAGTGCATCCTGTTCATGAATTTTTTGTAAAATAGGATGCCAGGAATATTTGTTTAAGAAAAAATTAATAAACCCCGGCCCTGCAATTTCAGTTTTGTCAAGCATTCCGCCCGGATCGTTTATATTTTTTATAATTGCATCGGCAATTTTTCGGGGCGGCATTTTCTGGATTGATGCCATAACCATTGAAATGTTTGTTGAAAAATCACCGTGAAACCCAGCCTTAGGCTCTTCAACTTCAATCTCCAGAAAATTCGACGATGGCAAATCACCCTTATCATATGCATCTTTTAATGCATTCTTAATTATGTTTTTGATTTTCTGTTTCATTTTATTCCATAAACTTATTACGGCTTCGCAAATACGAAGCCGCTAATTACAATATTAACTATAAAAGTTTCCCAAATGACTTAACATTTTGTAATTATTGAACATCAGTGCCTAAAGTGAGCTAAAGTATATTAAAGTGCCTAAAGTTAAGTAATGCTACCATTTTATATATTCCTTAAAACATCAATATTAGGAATGTGGACGAAATAACTTCTCCAACTATGCATCACAGCTTCAGGCCGCCTTTGTCCGATCTCAAATCCCAAAAATATTGAAATAGCTCGCTATTACATCAACTTTTGTGATCTGAGATCAAACAAATTCGACCCAAATTTGTACGCCTACTTGGGGAAGTTAATTCGTCCACGTTCCTTATCAATTAGCACGCCAAAGGCGTACCACCAATGTTCATTTTTCAATCTAACACATTAAAATTATAGCATAATAATTCATTTGGGAAACTTTTATTAACTAGTGCCTGAACGAAAATTAGCAGTTTTTGTTCAGGCACTAAAACACATATGTCACCATGTGTTCAATTCATAAAGAGTTTTCATGCCTAAGTCAAGAATCTTGGCTTCAAAATGGTTCTAACCCGCTTTTCTGACGAGCCGAGTTTGTCGCATACGCAAGGCGCAGGCCAGGAAGCCTATAAATCTGTTTTTAAGGACACTTTGATATTTTGAGGTAAATTACAATAAATTTTCTTGACAGCTATATTTCAAAATAATATTAATATTTTTAAATCTTTTAGAAAGGAGTTTATAATTGGCTAATCATAAATCAGCATTCAAACGTGCTATACAGAATGAAATTAGACGCATACGAAATAAGTCTACAAAAACCAGCATTAAAAAGGTAACTAAGGAAGTACGACTATCTTTAAATGAAGATTCCGGCGAAATGAGGTTGAAAAAGCTTAATACAGCCCAGTCACTAATCGACAAAGCAGCAAAAAAAGGTGTGATCCATAAGAAAACAGCCGCCAGAAAAATATCCCGCCTGTCAAAACTTGTAGTTACAACCGCTATCTAAGAGCCTGTTTGAAAAATAAGGAATTGAAGAGAAAATGAGAGAAAATGAGGTCAAATTTTTTCAAATTTGAGATTAGGAACGTGGACGAAATAACTTCCCCAACTATGCATCACAGCTTCAGGCCACCTTTGCACGATCTCAAATCACAAAAATATCAAAATAGATAGGCTATTCCATCAACTTTTGTGATTTGAGATCAAGCAAATTTGACCTAAATCTATGCGTTTACTTGAGGAAATTATTTTGTTCCTGATTTATATGGATTTTCAGTGAATTTCAGTGCCCTTCCGTGGTAAACTTTTATGGAAATCTATAGGACAGCTCCTAAAAATTGTTCGTTAAACGATTATAAACTTTTTCTGCAAATCTTTGAGAAAGAGTGTTAATAGCTTCTCGTTTGTTTTTTTCTGTTGTTTGTTTCTCGGATGATACAATATAGTCTTTGCTTGCAGAAATGTCTTTTGCCGACCATATTACTCTGCCGGTCGGATCTGTCAATTTCAAGCTTAGTGTGACAATTACCCTCCTTTCAAGCGATGAGTATGAATTCCGGTGGGAAATTGCATCAATGCGCATGGATTCAATGACTCCAGTAAGAATGCCATCAGCACTGTCTTCTTTTGTTAAAACGACTTTGCCGAAACTGATAATTTCATAAATGAGATCATTTGTAAAAATATTTTCTGCTCCGGTTTCAGAAGTTCGGTTTTCGAGCATTTTTACTGAAAGGTTTTTTATGCCTTCCGGCAAATTACCGCCGCCTCTAAAACTGTATCCACATGATGAAAAAACAATAAGCAAACAAAAAATTATCCCGACATATATTTTATTATTACTCAAGTCTTGCACCTACCTATTTATTCTGTAAAAGTTTTCCAAATGGCTTAGGAACGTGGACGAATTAACTTCCGCAAGTAGGCGCACAGATTTGGGTCGAATTTGTGCGATCTCAGATCACAAAAGTTGAAGGAATAGCTTACCTATTTCAATATTTTTGTGATTTGAGACCGGACAAAGGCGGCCTGAAGCTGTGATGCATAGTTGGGGAAGTTATTTCGTCCAC
>JABZFQ010000017.1 GCA_014237365.1 Desulfobacteraceae bacterium
ATGTTTTATCTTCCAGCCTGTGAAGGATTTCGTATAGATCCGGAGCAATGTTTTTATGTGTGGATGGTTCAGCATAACAATGTATGGCAGGCATAACTAAAAAAAGAATAAGTAATACAATTGGTTGCATGATCCCTCCTTAGACTAGTCTGGGCATGAATAATTGTCAACACTCTTTCTATCGGCTGATAGCATTTTTTTCCAGGGTTTAAAAAATCCTTGATTTTGCCTATTACTCCGGCAACTTTTATGCCGGAATAACTTTCAACTGCCTCAATATTTTCGCTTATCATATCCTGTGGTGCAGGCTTCTCTCCAGTATCTATAAAAACTATTCCGCCCGGTTGTATATCCCTTTTATGCAGAGCTTCTATTGTAAGGAGAGTATGGTTGATCGTGCCCAATCCGGCACGGGCGGCAATGATTGGCTTTGCCCCTGTAATTTTGATAAGATCTATCATTAATGTTTCTTCATTGACCGGTACAAGAAGCCCGCCGGCGGCTTCCATTATAACAGGTGAATAAATTCGGCTTTTTTTATACAAGGCATTCTGTATTGTCCTTAAATCAATATTTTTCCCCTCATTGTGGGAAGCAAAATAAGGGGCTTTAGGCTCCCTGAAACAATAAACTATTGAATCAGCAGGATCTTTTTTAGTCAACTGCCCTACGTGTTTATAAATAAATTTTGCGTCACTGTTTTTATCATAAGGATCGCTGCATCCTGTTTGAATTGGCTTTATATAAAAAGGTATGTAATCATTCGCATAAAAAAACTGCATAAGCAAAAGAGATAAAACTGTTTTTCCCACGCCGGTATCAGTCCCAACAACAAAAATTTTATCTGTCTGCAGTTTCAATTTTTCCATCTGCTTCTTTTAAAGTACTAACTAACCTTCCTACATCTTCCTCAGTATGAAGAGCAGTCATGCCGATTCTAAATATAGCTTTGTGAAGCGGCACAGTTGGATAACGCGCCGGCAATACAAAAATATCTTCTTCAAGCAATTTTCGCGATATCTCCAGTGCCCTGCTTTCATCTCCAATTTCTACTGCAAGAATATGAGCATCTCCTTTTACACAAAAACCCTCGTAAACAAGCTTTTCTTTGGTAAGACTGCTTATCCTTGACAGATGTTTTCTTTGTTTTTCGCATTGCGAGAGAAACTCTAAAATGTTTATGGCTGATGCAGCATGCGCTTCAGGAAGAGAAGTGGTATAAATTAAAGGAGAAGAAAAATTGAAAAAATATTCTTTAAAGTCGGCGGGCATTAGTACAAAAGCACCAAAAAGACCAAGCGCCTTGCCAAAAGTACCAACTCCAATATCTGCCACATCTCGAGCGATACCTCTGCCATTTTCGCCTATCGCTCCGAATGCATGTGCCTCATCAACTATGCTGAAAAAGTTGAAACGTTCCTTGAGAGCTTTAAAACCCTGAACATCAAGAAAGTCGCCATCCATGCTGAAAAGAGACTCTGTCAGCACAGCAGTTTTCTTTTTAGTGAACTTTTCAAGCCATCTGCAAAGATGCGACATGGAGTTATGATTATATCCATGGAAATCCGCACCACTTAAGAGCATACCCTTCACACTGCTTGCATGCATATGCTTGTCGAAAATTAACAAATCACCTTTTTCAAACAGTGCAGAAACAATACCTATATTTGCCTGATAGCCGCTGGGAAAAAACAAAGCGTCCTCATATCCAAAAAAACGGGCATATTCTTTTTCAGCCTGGTTGATAACAGAATAATTTCCTGCAACAAGGCGCGAAGATGATGAGGATGTGCTGTATTTAAGAAAGTTCAGGGATACCTTCTGTCTTAACTTTTCTGAAACGCTCAGTCCAAGATAATCATTGGATGCAAAGTTTAATACTTTTTTATTTCCTATAAAAAGATATTTTTCTTGTTTTTTATTTATTTCAACAGGCTTTCTGTATAGATCTGCGTTATGCTGGTTCAGCAATCTGTTTTTGATTCTCTCTGCAAACATGAAAAAACCTTGCGATAATGCGTCTGTAATATTTTTTTGTTCAACATGCGGTCATAATCAATAGTTGCGTACAAAAATTCACCTTCAATCTGCACCTTATTTCCCTTGCCGGCTTGCAAGGCATAGCAAAAAGCGGATTTGCTCTGACTCACAAGTGTCCCTTTAAGCAGATAACTGCCATTTAAAATATGATTGGCAGGTATGGTGCATTGGTTTATTTTTAACAAAAAGGCATGAATCTCAAATCCGGCCAGAAAACGTATATGATATGCCCCTAATTGTGCAAGAGATTCTATTCCCAGATAAAACGGTTCATTAAAATATCTTTTTTCTCCTATAATAGTCCTGTTTGCGGTTTCTAAGATTTTGTCCAAAAGGACAAAATCTTCCATCTCCGAATTTATTTCTATTCTATTAATGATATTCATCTCAATCTATTGTATTTTCTTACAATCAAAGCGCTGTTCTGCCCCCCAAAACCGAAATTTTCTAACAATATATTGCGTATCGGGTAGCTTTGTTCTTCACGAACAAAGTTAAGTCCCGCATGGCACGGTTCATCAAGATTTCTTATTTTGGGGAGATAATTGTACTTCAAACAAGTAAAACATATTGCAAGCTCAACAGCACCGCATGCCGCAGCTATGTGTCCGATCCAAGATTTAAGTGCAATGATAAAGGGAGGTTTTTCACCGTAAACCCGATCAATTAAATCTGCTTCCATTGTATCATTTAATAGTGTCCCGGTTCCATGAGAGGAAACAACGTCTATATCGGATGAGGCAAGCCCTGCTTCCCGTAAAGCCGAATTCACTGCGCTTTCCGCCCATATTCCACATGGCTCAGGAGCGGTCATTGAATATCCATCAATAGAGGCCCCATAACCACAAATTTCGCCATAAATCACAGCGCCGCGTTTTTTGGCGTGCTGGAGATCTTCAAGCAGGAAGAAAGCTCCCCCTTCTCCCGGCACAAATCCATATCTGCTTCTATCAAAAGGACGGATGGCTTTTTCAGGTTTACCCGTTCCGTTGCAAAGGGCATGAGCTTTTTTATAAGCTAAAATACTGCTTTTGCTTAACCTTGAATCGCCTCCACCTGCAAATGCAAGGTCAATGTATCCATCTCTGATTTTTCGAAAAGCCTCACCAATGGCTTGCAACGAAGCAGAACATGCCGTTGTTAGAGTCTGATTTTCCCCGTGGATCCCTGTCAATTTGGCGATAACTGAGGCAGCGGTATTGGGGAGAAACTTCAGCATCCAGAGAGCCATAAGATTTTTTCTATCTATTTCCCCAGCTTTGACATCAGGGAATTCCCCTCCGATATCCAGATTGGGGCCTGCCCCAAGGAAAAGACCTGCTTTTGCCAATAATTGTTTGTCAAGCCCCGCTTTTTTTACGGCTTCCATGGCTGAGGCAACACAGAACTGGGCACCTCTGTTTAGATATCGTCTGTCTTTAAAATGACCTGCAAAATTTTTTACATCAAAGCTGTTAATGGGACTTACAAATAGTTCGCTATCAAAAAAAGACCCTTCAAACGAAGTATTTTCATCTTTCAAATTGTTAAATATTTTTTCTAAAGTAAAACCTAAGGAGGATATAACTCCAATGGAAGTAATGACGACTCTTCTGTGCATATCTATTTATATTTCACTGAAAATTTCTGTAATGCTTTTTCTTGGGGGCATACCAGGTTTCTCATCCGGAAATCCTGCTGTAATAAAGCATTTTATTCGAACATCATTTATCCCAAGGATTTCTTCAACATTCGGAATGAACGCCAGAGGACCGGTAAGAATGCATGTTCCCAGCCCCAATTCTTCTCCTTTAAGAATAAATCCTTTCAACGCAAGTCCCACAGTAATGTCAAGATTTGTTTCTTCTCTCTTATTGTGCGTGAGTATATCTTCCTCAAACAATTTTTTTGAAAAACCTGCATAGGATGCGATTGTACCAGCAGCAAAGAGAATGGGCGCTTTAAACATGAATTCGGAAAACCGGTAATAGGTATTTATCAAACTCTTCAGTCTCTTTGCCTCTTTTTTAGACTTTATGGCCCTCAATAATTCCTGTTTGCCAGAAACCAATGCCTGATAAAGATTCTCTCTTTTTCCGGCAGAGCTGATCCTGAAAAACCGGACAGGTTGACTGTTTGAAGGCGAAGGAGCCATTAAAGCGCAGCGCAGCATGCTGTTAATCCATTCTTCCGGAGGCATGGTTGGTTTATACTTTCTTATGCTTCTTCTGTTATTTATAAGATCCTCTAAAGATGAAGCCTTGCGTTTATGTTCCATAATTTTTGCCATTCGATATAAGTAACGGTTCACGGTTCACAGTTAACGGTTGATTGAAACATAAAGGCGAAAGACCTTGATGCTAAACTGAAAACTCAAGTTTATATTGCATGTGAAGTTAAGGAACGTGGACGAAATAACTTCCCCAACTATGCATCACAGCTTCAGGCCGCCTTTATTTGATCTCAAATCCCAAAAATATTGAAATAGGTAAGCTATTCCATCAACTTTTGTGATCAATGTTTTCTAAGAAAATGCAAAAAACTAATTCAAAGGTTGGTATTTCTGATTAAAATGCTTTAGGCTTGCATAATTCAATAAAAAACCGTGAACCGTAAACTGATAACCGTGAACGGTTACCTATATAACTTATAAGATCTTTAACCTTAAGAGTTGGACCTCCTTTGCGATCTTCTATTATCTCTTCCAGTCTTTTACGGGAGAGGAAGGAAAGATTTTCAGCCAGGTATTGCAATATGTCCTTATTCTGCAGTTCAGCTTCGGTTATATAGTCTCTGAGTTTTCTTAAAAATATTTCATCATCATTTACATCTATATTAAATCTGGAGTTTATTGCCACTGCAAGTTCAAGAAGGTCGATGGACTCAGCCTCTAATTCCCTTATAAGATAAGTTTCAGGAGTAATAATATGATTTTCAATATCTAAAATTTCTGTCAGAATTTCTGTAATTTCTTCTAAAATATCCATAACTTTACTTGCCCGCTGTCAGCCCGCCGTCCATTGAAATTTCTGTAGCATTAAAGCCAGTGGCGCTGTTTGAAAGATAAAAAAGTATTGCTTCAGCTACTTCTTTTTTTGTCAAAGCTTTTTTTATTGGCACCTTATCAATAACTTTTTTAACATGGTCTTGAATAAACTTTTTGCCTCGTCCTGAATCAATATAGCCGGGACGCAATGTTACAGTTGTAATTCCATGATTGCCAAGTTCAAGACCCAAATTTTTATATATGGCTTCCGATGCAAGCTTTGCCGCTGCATAAAATCCCTGCCCGGGGTTTTGTCTTTTTGCTGCTGATGAAGAAATAAAAACAAAACGTCCACTTTTCTTTTTCATCATTATTCTTGCGATTTTTTTTAATACCTCTGCGCGAAAGGAAACATTTTCAGCAAAATAACTGTAAACACGATCTGCATCTGCTGCAGCTACAAGACTTTCAAAATTTCCTTGAGCGAAATCTACCACAAAGTCTATATCATCACCTGTTTGATGCAATAGCAAATCTATTGAATCACGGTTGCCGAATTCAAGATAAAACGAGCTGTATTTTTTTGGGCAATCCTTTAAATTTTTTGATATATATTTCCGGCCTTTTTCGTTCCTGTATGTCAATATCGGGGACAGACCTGCTTCAATCATGCGCCTTGCAAGAGTAATTGCAAGATCACAACTGCCGCCCAAAAGAAGAGCCTTATTGCCTGAAAATTTCATTTTCTGATTATTCCTGTTTTTTTGCAGACTGGATAGATTCGTAAGTAATGTCACAAAGTCTGTCGATCTCATCAATTGAAATGCTGAGCGGAGGCATGAGCACAATGACATCGCCCAGAGGCCTTATTATAAGACCACGTTTTCGAGCCTTTTTCATTACCCTTTGGCCTATCCTTTTTCCGGGAGGAAAAGGTTCTTTTGTATCTTTATCTGCAACTATCTCTATGCCAGCCATAATTCCGCATTGACGAACATCTCCCACATTGTCCAGAAATGTGAATGACTGAAGCCTTTGTTTAAAATGTTCAATTTTCGCCTGAAGTTTATTCAGAACTTTTTCTTCCTCAAAAATTTCAAGGTTGGCTATGGCTGCTGCACAAGCAAGCGGGTTCCCCGTATATGTGTGGCCATGGAAAAAAGTTTTAAACTCTTCATATTTCCCCAAAAAACCTTTATAAATTTTCTCAGTTGCCAGTGTGGCTGCTAATGATAGATAACCTCCTGAAATACCCTTTGCAAGAGCCATAATGTCCGGTGTAACATCTTCGTGCTCACAGGCAAACATCTTTCCGGTCTTCCCAAACCCCACTGCAACCTCATCAGCTATCATAAATATGTTGTATTTATCGCAAAGCTCTCTGACTTTTTTTAAATAACCGGGAGGTTGAAGCAGCATCCCGGAAGCTCCCTGAACCAAGGGTTCAATCACCATTGCTGTGACTTCATTTGCATGAGTGCTCATAATTTCTTCCAGTCCGCTTAAGCATTCAAGCTTGCAGCCTGGATAGGATTTTCCGAATGCGCATCGGTAACAATAGGGAGACTCGGCTTTTATTGATTCAAAAAGAAGATGTTTATACATTGAATGAAAAAGATCAATGCCTCCGACGCTCACAGAACCAATGGTATCTCCATGATATGAATTGTACAGGGAAATGAATTTCTTTTTTTCCGGATTTCCATCCTGAGCCTGTTGTTGATATTGAAAGGCTATCTTGAGTGCTATCTCAACAGCAGTTGAACCACTATCTGAGTAAAATACTCTTGTTAAATCTTTGGGTGTAATTTCGACAATTTTTTTGGCATATCTGATAGCAGGAACATTGGAAAGCCCCAGCAGAGTTGAATGAGCTATTTTGTCCAGTTGTTTTTTAATAGCGCTATCTATTGCTTTCTTTCTGTGTCCGTGAACATTTGTCCATAAAGAAGAAACTCCATCAATATATTCATTTCCATGGATATCCGTTAAAATACATCCATCTCCGCTCTCAATTATAAGGGATTCCTCTTTTACATAATCCTGCATCTGCGTAAATGGATGCCAGATATATTTTTTGTCATCTATCTCCAACTGTTGATTCCGCTCTTCAATTGCTTCCATTTTAAGCACCCCTGCAAATATCAAGTCCCATTTCTCTGATCATATCCATATCCATTTTAGCACTTCTTCCTTTTGTGGTAAGATAATTGCCTATCATAACTCCGTTAGCACCCGCCATAAAAATCCATGACTGAAAATCGCCAAGAATTTTTTCCCTGCCGCCGCATATAGTTATGCTTTTATCAGGATTTATAAATCTAAAGATAGCTATACATTTGAGTGCCTCCATTGGTGGAAGCAAAGATCTGTTTTCCATTCTTGTGCCTGGAATTGGATTCAAAAAATTTATTGGTATTGAATCTACAGCTAATTCTTTAAGGAAAAAAGCCAGCTCCACACGCTGTGCCCAGGTTTCGCCCAGCCCAAGAATTCCTCCGCTGCAAACCTTAAGTCCTGCTGATTTTGCTATTTTGATTGTGCGAATATCTTCATCATACTCATGTGTAGTACAGACCTGATAAAAATAACTCCTGGCAGTTTCCAAATTGTGATGATATGTGGTCACTCCTTTTTCTTTGAGTTTTATTGCCACGGTGTCAGTGAGCTGCCCCAATGATGCGCAAACTGAAAGATCTGTTTTTTTGTTTATCTCTTCTGTGGCGTGCCCAATAGAATCAATCTCGCCGTCCGAAAGTGAATGGCCGCTTGTTACCATTGAATATTTTGTTGCCCCTGCTTTTTCCATTAGCATGGAATTATTTACCATTTTCTCTACGTCTGATAATGGATAAGTTTCAATTCCTGTTTTGTGGTAAGCCGACTGAGCACAAAAGGCACAGTCCTCTGAACAGCGACCGGACTTGGCATTAATAATTGAACATGTAAATACATTATTTTTTTTAAACCTGTTCCGAATCTTGTTGGCGCATATTATCAAATCAACTGCATTATTCCGAGCAACAGAGAGCTTACAGGCATCTTCATAAGAAATAGAGTAGCCAGGATCTTTAATAATTTTTTCAGTTATGCTAATTAATATCTTATCGAACATTGGTTTTCCCGTAACTATTTAGGGCTGTGTAAGGAACGTGGACGAAATAACTTCCCCAAGTAGGCATCACAGATTTGGGTCGAATTTGTTTGATCTCAGATCACAAAAGTTGATGGAATAGCTTACCTATTTCAATATTTTTGGGATTTGAGATCGAACAAAGGTGGCCTGAAGCTGTGATGCCTACTTGGGGAAGTTATTTCGTCCACGTTCCTATATACAGTAAAAAATTAAATGTCAACCTTTCTATTTCAAGATAGGTTTACAATTAAACGCTCTAGGGTTTGGTAAAAAATAACTTGATAGAATTTGCGCCCAAATTTGCCGTAGATTTAATTGATCTTTATCCGCAAAACCGCAGGAATAGCGAGCTATTTCGATGACTTTTGCGGATAAAGATCAATTAACTTTGGTGGGATACCGGCCTGCTTGCAGAGTTCGTTTGACGTGATTCGATCAAACCGTTTGTGGCGTTTGACCGGAATTAGGAACGTGGACGAAATAACTTCCCCAAGTAGGCGCACAGATTTGGGTCGAATTTGTTTGATCTCAGATCACAAAAGTTGATGGAATAGCTTACCTATTTCAATATTTTTGAGATTTGAGATCGGACAAAGGCTGCCTGAAGCTGTAATGCATAGTTGGAGAAGTTATTTCGTCCACGTTCCTAATGGCGGGTTTCCTTGCTGGCGACTTCAGCGGTTAGCTTCTTAAACATCAATCAATCTTGATTTTTTGGATTAAATATCGCATATTAAAAATATTAATGCTTTTCCGTTCATATATTGGCTGGTAATGACTACTAAAGATCAATTATTATTATATCTGAAAAAAAATCAGGGTAACTGGGTTTCAGGTGAGTTGATAAGCAATAATTTAGCAGTAAGCCGCTCTGCTATATGGAAGCATATCCGCAAGTTAAAAGAAGAAGGCTATGTTATAGAATCTGCTCCGAAAAAGGGATATCTTCTCAGCAAAGATTCAGACCCGATCTCGGCTGATGAAATAAGTGAAGGTCTTTGCACCAAAATTTTTGAAAAGAAAAATATTATTTATTTGAAGGAAACTGATTCGACAAATACAAGGGCAAAAGAACTTGCAGCACAGGGGGCCCCTGAAGGAACTCTGGTTATTGCGGAAAAACAGACAAAAGGAAGAGGAAGAAGAGGGAGAAGCTGGTTTTCACAACCAGGCGGTGGAATTTATTGTTCTCTTATTCTAAGGCCAATCATGCAGCCTGGTGAAACACCGAGAATAACTCTTATGACCGCTGTTGTTTTAGCGGAAACCTTGATTTCCCTGATGAAACTAAAGTTAAGAATCAAATGGCCCAATGACATACTTATAAATGGAAAGAAGCTGGCCGGCATTCTTACTGAGATCAGCACTGAAATGGATGCAGTAAATTATATTGTTGTTGGTCTTGGAATGAATGTAAACACTTTATTTGAAAATTTTCCCAGGGAAATAAAAAAAAGTGCAACCTCAATTTTAATAGAAACCGGAAATAGGGTACATAGAATCAAACTTATTCAGGAATATCTTAAATTGTATGAACAATATTACGATATGTTTAAGAAAAACAATTTTGAGCCAATTATGAACCGATGGAGAGCACTTGCAGACATCATAGGAAAGCAGATCAGAGTTGATGTTATAGGAAAGACCCATATCGGGAAGGTAATTGATGTTGATAATGACGGGGTGTTAATATTAAAAGACGATCAGGGGAGGCTGCAAACGATTTTTTCAGGTGATGTAACCCTGGCAAGATTTTGATATGGAACGTGGACGAAATAACTTCCTCAAGTAGGCGCACAAATTTGGGTCGAATTTGTTTGATCTCGGATCACAAAAGTTGATGGAATAGCTTACCTATTTCAATATTTTTGGGATTTGAGATCGAACAAAGGCGGCCTGAAGCTGTGATGCATAGTTGT
>JABZFQ010000035.1 GCA_014237365.1 Desulfobacteraceae bacterium
TTTTTTCCTGCATCGCAGGAATGGCTTCCAGCTCTTCCGTGGATAATCCTTTTGCCTCTTCTCCTGTCAAGCCGGCCTCCTTAAGGCTTACAAACTTGAATTCAATAAGGATATCAAGAATTTTAAACCGCCTCATATCAGGACGGATAATCATGGTCAGATCAGCATAACCGCTGCCCGTATCTTTTTCAGAGTCCATGATGTAGAGGATATCATTATAAAGGAGCGTCAGGAAAGCTGTCTTAACTGTAAGTTCATTCGCCCATCTATAGTCCCTATTGTGAAATACTTTAAAAAATCTCTGCTCGACAAACTCGCATAGCGGGTCCATGTTCCCTTTGGTATAAAGCTGTTCAGCGGCAAAAACCCCATCATCCCTGTCAGCAGGCTCCGGCAGCAGCATCTGCTGTATCCGTTCCACATAAAGTCCGCGGGTTACCAGATTCGGGACCCTTAAAATCAGCTTCCCTTCTTCTGTTTGGCCATCTATTGTCAACACTCCGAAATAATAGAGAAAAGAGGTCATAAAGATAAAATCTTTGCTTTTGTCAGTTAGCATCTGCTGAATCCCGAAACGGTCACTCAGATCGGAAATAATCAGAGAATGATCCTTTTTCATCAGGTCAAGAAGCAACTGTCCGCCTTTTGGTATTTGAGATATGTATTGAAGTTTTGCATCATCTGCGGCAAGATTTGAATCAAGCATCTTTCTCGGATATTTGCAGGCTCTAAGGAATGCCTCTATAAAATAGATTGCCAGAGTGGGATTATAAATAGACTCTCTTGCATCCGGGGCAAATTTATATCCGTTATAATAAACACGCATAAGGTCAAGGGCGTCCGCGGCATCCTTTTCTTGCAAACCGCATTCTGCTGATACAGCATTCAAGGCCTTTTCGATCTCTTTTTCATGAAATCCGCACAGATCGTTAAACTCGGAATCAAGATATATATTTTTAGCGATATTGTAGCCGCTGGTGATATCGCTCATTACAACAGGAGACACACCTGTAATGAAACTCCGATCAAAGCCGGAGCCATCGGTAGCTGACTTGACCGCCTTAAAGAGGGTCTTTAATGGGCCCTCCTCATAGACAAGAGCCTCGTAGATATCCTTCTTCTCCCTCCGCACACCCATCATGACCTCATTGGCAAAGTTGTCATATTCGTCTATCAACAGATAAACAGGGTGACCTGATTTGCGGGTTACAGAAAGGAGGGATTTGATTGAATTGACGGCATCGCTGGAATCGACTTTTACTTCACGGGTCAGATAGTCTTCGTAATACATGACAAACGATTCGATGCAGGCATTTATATGATTATGAAACGCTTTTTTGATATCTTCAGCACTCCCTGAAGGATCAACGCAGGAAAAATCCCATTTAAGGATAAAATATTTGTTGTGCAACGGGGTAGGATTTTTGCAGATCAGGAGATGTCCGAAAAGTTCATGAAACCTCTCCTTTCTCGCCAGGTCATAATAGTTTTCCAGCATGGAAAGGAGAAGGCTTTTCCCGAATCTGCGGGGACGCAAAAGGAGGAGATAGTATCCCGTATTCTCAAGGCTTGCAATACGATCTGTCCGGTCGCAATAGAAAAGTTTGTCCGTTATAATCTTATTAAAATCACATACTCCGTAAGGAAATCTCATTGCCGCCTCCTTATTCATATCCTTTCCCATTCAAATCCGGTAATATTGCTATTTTCTTTGTTAAATTCGATTCCTATCATATAGATTGCCAATCCTTAATTGTGATTAGAACGATGAGTATCAAAGGCCAAAAAAATAATCTGAAAAATATTTTTCAGCTAAGGAACGTGGACGAAATAACTTCCCCAAGTAGGCGCACAGATTTGGGTCGAATTTGTTTGAGCTCAGATCACAAAAGTTTATGGAATAGCTTACCTATTTCAATATTTTTGGGATTTGAGATCGAACAAAGGCGGCCTGAAGCTGTGATGCATAGTTGTGGAAGTTGTTTCGTCCACGTTCCTAAGATATTAACTATCTGATATCAAAGGCTAATTGTTTATGCTCTGAATTGCTGTTGACCGAGCCCTTAGTTTTCAAACAGGCTCTAAGAAATGGCCATTATATTTGCTAATTGCTCACCTATCTTCTCCCATGTATATTTTACTATAACCTTTTTCCTCGCTGCTAACCCCATCATCTCGCGCACTGTTCTTTCTTGAGCCAAATGTTCAATCTTATTTTTTAAATCATTCACATCACTTACTCTCGCGATCAATCCATCTGTCCCATTTTCTATCAGTTGAGAAGGCCCAGGCAGCGAAGAAACAATTGCGGGTTTTCCCGATGCCATGGCCTCCAGAACAACAAGGCCAAAGGATTCGGAGTGAGTTGAAGGAAGTACAAGGAAATCTCCCAGATTATAATAGAGGGGCAGGTCTTGATCCGGCGATTTTTGTCCGGCAAAGATTACTCTGGCTTCTAACCTTGCTTCCTTGACCTGCCTCTTGTATGTTTTTTCTCTGTATCCCCCACCCACCACGAGCAGAGCTATGCTTTCGTCCTTTATCCTTGAGATTGCATCTATCAAAATATGTAACCCCTTAAAGGGTTGAAGGTTGCCGACAAAAAGGACAATGATTTTCCCTTGAAGTTTGTGTTTTTGAACCAGGCTTTTGTCCTTTTGACGAGGGCAAAATTTTTTGATATCTACTCCCGCGTGTGGAAAAGCGACAACTTTGTCCCATGGGATGAAACTGCCAACCTTTGATTTCTTCAAGTATTTTATGCCGGGAGAACCGATAAGCACCGCTCTCCTGATTATTTTCTTCATGAGCAAAGGCTCATAAGCACCTATTATCAGTTTCTTGAACGGTGTATTCCCATAAACATCCATGTGATATGTCAAAAAGTACTTTTGCCTTCTAAAGAGGGATGCCAAATAAACATATTCAGCGCCTCCAAAAAAGGGGTAGTGAAGGTGTATGATGTCAAAATTTATCAATTTTGAATATAATTGTGGGACCATGCCTCCATCGCCGTAAATCAGGGGTGTCTTCAGCCTGACAACCCTAAAAGATTCAGGATCATTCTTATAACTCAGTCGTCTATGGTCAATGGTAAAAACGGTAACATCATGTCCTCGCAACGCTAATTCACGTGCGTTGTGAAAACAAACATAACCCATTCCTCCGTGATAAGGGGGAAAGGTAGCAACTACTTCTGCAATTTTCATTATCAATACTCAAGATAAATATCTGTCCAGTCTTTAAAGAGTTTATTAATATTAGCACGGTTTATCATTTTGATATCCTTAAGCTTTATTTTCTTGTTAAGACGTATATAAGTTATTAAAGAACCCATTAGTGCAAGAGCTGTAATCAGAATTTTATATTTTAAAAGAAAGTCAGGCGTTTTATTTCTGACAAGGTGATAGCAATATCCGTAGATACGATTAGGAGGAGCCCATTTATAGTGTTTAAAAACCGTTCTTAACTGTTCTTCCTGAAATTTTAAAGCG
The DNA here is from genome assembly GCA_014237365.1 of Desulfobacteraceae bacterium. Taxonomy (GTDB): domain Bacteria; phylum Desulfobacterota; class Desulfobacteria; order Desulfobacterales; family ETH-SRB1; genus B13-G4. Next base: position 3,495 of record JABZFQ010000035.1, read on the forward strand.
TGTATGTATGATACTGTTTTAGATTCTTTTTGCAATCTGTACGTAGACAAAAATGCAGGAAGGTATTCAATTCTTGATATGTTAGCGATTCGTATCCACAAATCATAATCCATTGAGTAATGTAAATCCGGATTCAGACCTCCCGCAGCAAAATAAATTTCTTTTTTAAAAAATGTTGATGACTGAGTGACAAACGTAAAGTCTGCCAACCGTTTGTAATCAAAAGGCTCTGTTGGATATTTACCGATAATATTATTTGCCTCATCAATGTAATATGCTTTGCCGTAAACCATTCCCACATCAAAATTCGAATTAAAATAATCTACCGCTTTACTAACAGCGCCGGGCATATATGTATCATCCGAATTCAACCACGCAAAGATGCTGCCTTTTGCCATTTCAAATCCTTTATTAATAGCATCGGACTGACCTCTATCCTCTTCGCTCGCCCATCGGTATTGTATTCCTCTGCAATTGATCGGCCATTTTCCTTCTTTGAGTAATTGTTCATATTTCTTTATTATCTCAACAGAGTTATCCGTGGAACCGCCATCCATGACAATGTAGTCAATATAAAAATTCCCCTCCTGACTCAAGACACTCTTAATGGTCTCTTCTATAAATTGCCCCTGGTTGTATGAAGGGGTTACTATTGAGAAGGTTGGGGTGTTCATAATAAGACCTCAAAAAAAATTGGCAAAGGGACAATGTCGATGCTGACGTTTTCGACTTCCGACCTTCAGCTCCCGACCTTTGTTTTCTATCCTTAGGAATGTGGACGAAATAACTTCCCCAACTATGCATCACAGCTTCAGGCCGCCTTTATTTGATCTCAAATCCCAAAAATATTGAAATAGGTAAGCTATTCCATCAACTTTTGTGATCTGAGATCA
>JABZFQ010000099.1 GCA_014237365.1 Desulfobacteraceae bacterium
GTTGCTGCGTCAGGGTTTCCCCCATTGCGCAAAATTCCTCACTGCTGCCTCCCGTAGGAGTCTGGACCGTGTGTCAGTTCCAGTGTGGCTGATCATCCTCTCAGACCAGCTAACCATCGTTGCCTTGGTAGGCCATTACCCTACCAACAAGCTAATGGTACGCGGGCTCATCTCCAAACAGTAGCTTACATGTAGAGGCCACCCTTGATCCCAAAAACATAGGTTCTCGGGATATTATTCGGTATTAGCATCGCTTTCACTATGTTATCCCCAATTCGGAGGTAGATTACCCACGCGTTACTCACCCGTGCGCCACTTTACTATCTTTAAGCAAGCTTAAAGAGTTCTCGTACGACTTGCATGTGTTAAGCACGCCGCCAGCGTTCATTCTGAGCCAGGATCAAACTCTCCAATTAAACTATAAAATATATTACGTGGACCCAACTCATTAATTGTCACTATTTAGTTTTCAAAGATCAAGTTGTCGTCATTTAGAATTACGACATTTAAATTAATCGAAAAAAGTATAAAAGCATTTAAATATTTATTTGTCAACACTTTTATTTTAAAAATATAATTTATTTTAAAAATTCACTATTAACTCAAAAAAAAATTTAAAGCACATAATAACTAACTATGTCAAGAGTTATTTTATATTAATCTTTAATTTTTTATTGTATAGGAAATTATAAAATTACGTTTTCAATTGGCAATGATAACCCCACCGCCGTAGGGGCAACCCCCTGTGGTTGCCCTGTAATCTGTGGTTGATCCATATTAATATGGTCTGTCATTTCAGGGCAGGCACAGGGGCCTGCCCCTACGTTCGTACATACATCTATTTTTCCGGTTACCACCTCGGAAATCAGGACGGTGCAATATTCCTGTAATAAATCAATCCGGTTTTCGATTTTGAAGATTGTTTGGTTAATTTTGGTTGTTTTTTCAATATACTTCTATACTTATCAATTATTATTTTTTACCTTTAATTTATGGAAACGCTTTTTCCCTGCCCTTAATAATATTTCCATATTATCAACATCACTATCAGTTATCAAATAATCAAATAACTTTATGCTCTCTCCATTTAAATAAGCGCCGCCCTGAGCTATCAGCCTTCTTGATGCGCTGCTTGTATCTGCCAATCCAACCGCATAAAACAACTTAAATGCCGGAATTCCTTCCTTTAGATGTTTAATGTCAATGTCTGAATGAGGAACTGAAGCATCATCAATGGCTGATATACTTCTCGGTATATTGCTTGAAGCCAATATTTTTTCAGGGACAGCGCTAAAACCAAAAAAATTGGCAGAGGCATTATATGCCTTAATTGCCTCTTCTCTTCCATGAACGAGCTGTGTAACTTCAAAAGCCAAAACAGCTTTAGCGCTGTTCAGATCAGCTTCTTTGAAATTTTCAGTAGCACGGATCTCATTCATAGGTAGGAAAGTATAGAGTGCCATGAATCTTGCGACATCTTGATCATCTGTATTTATCCAGTATTGATAAAATTCGTATGGTGTTGTTCTCGAACTATCAAGCCAAACAGCCCCTTTAGCTGTTTTCCCCATCTTTTCGCCGTTACTATTTGTAATCAATGGCAAAATTATACCAAACGTAGTTTCATGCCGCATACGTCGAACAAGGTCGATTCCAGCAACAATATTACCCCATTGATCGCTTCCACCAAGCTGCAGCCTGCATCCATATTTATCAAAAAGTTTCAAAAAATCATATGCTTGCAAAAGCATATAGTTAAATTCAATAAAATTAAGACCTTCTTCAGCTTTAAGGCGCATTTTATAACTTTCAGCCTTTATCATACGATTTACTGAAAAATGTCGTCCAATATCTCTTAAAAATGAAATATATCCTAATTGAGAAAGCCAATCAGCATTGTTCAATAAAATAGCCTTTCCTTCACTAAAGTCTATAAATCTTGAAATTTGCTCTTTAATTCCACATATATTTTCCTTAAGATTCTCCGCATTAAGAAGCTGTCTCGTTTCAGTCTTTCCGCTTGGATCTCCTACAAGCCCAGTTCCACCACCAATAAGAGCAATCGGCCGATACCCGAGTTTCTGCATGTAAGCAAGCGACATTATGGGAACAAGGCTTCCAACATGCAAGCTGGATGCAGTTGGATCAAAACCGATATAACAATTTACGTTCTCATTCTCTAAGTATCGGCTCAGCTCTTTATCGTGGGTTGTATTTTCAATAAACCCCCTTTCATAAAGGATATCGATTATATTATTCATATGAATAACCTAACCCGGACAAGCCGGAACCAAGCTAAAAAGTGAAAAGTGAAAAGTGAAAAGTGAAAATTTATGGTTTCGCTTCGCTTTATTATTTTAGAGGAATTTAACCAAACAACTCACGCCTGTCTGCGTGTATGCAGACACGCACAGGCAAAAAAATTTGTATAATATACGTAATCTGTGGATTAAAATCAATAGGATTTCTTAATTTTTCAAAATTCAATTGTTTATCGTCAATCGTCAATTTTCAATTGCGCGACTGCTCTATTTGTTTGCATATTCTACCGATCTGGTTTCACGTATGACTGTAACTTTGATCTGGCCTGGAAAAGTTAACGATTCTTCAATATTTCTTGCAATATCTCTGCTAAGAAGAACAGCCTCCTCATCTGAAATAATATTACTTTCAACGATAACTCTAAGTTCCCTTCCCGCTTGAATTGCATAGGTGTTGGCGACACCTTTCATTGAATTCGCTATCTTCTCAAGATCTTCCAGTCTTTTAATATAATTTTCCAGCAACTCCTTACGTGCACCCGGTCTTGCACCTGAAAGGCCATCTGCTGCCTGTACTAATAGCGCATATACAGAATTAGGTGGCACATCTTCATGGTGAGCTGCAATAGCATGTACGATCTTAGAATTTTCGCCTAATTTTTTGGCAAGTTTAGAACCAATTATAGCATGTGGCCCCTCGACCTCGTGATCTATAGCTTTTCCAACATCATGTAATAATCCCATACGTCTAGCTAATTTCGAATTAAGTCCCAATTCAGAAGCCATAATACCACTCAAAAAACCCACTTCTACTGAATGCTGCAGAACATTCTGCGCATAACTTGTACGGAATTTCAATCTTCCTAAATATTTTATTAGCTCGTTATTGATACCATGTACACCCAAATCAAAAGCTGCCTGCTCTCCTGCTTCCTTTATTACCAAATCAACTTCCTGGCCAACCTTTTTTACAACATCTTCAATCCTAGCTGGATGTATTCTGCCATCGGATATTAATTTCATCAAGGAAAGTCTGGCTACTTCACGCCTTATAGGATTAAAACCTGAAAGAATAACTGCCTCAGGAGTGTCGTCAATAATGAGATCAATGCCTGTTGCCGCCTCAATTGCACGAATATTACGCCCTTCCCTTCCAATTATTCGCCCCTTCATCTCATCGTTTGGCAACTGTACTACAGAAACTGTCCGTTCAGCAACAAAATCCCCAGCATACCTTTGAATAGCGGTAGCTATTATCTTTTTAGCTCTTTTGTCTGCTTCCTCTTTTGCTTCACTTTCAATTTTCTTGATAAGTATAGCACCTTCGTATCGTGCTTCGTTCTCCATCGCCCTTATTAATAGTTCCTTGGCCTGTTCTACTGTTAAACCGGAAATTTTTTCAAGCTGAAATTTCTGCTCTTCGATCAATTCATTGTATTTCAACTTGCTTTGCTCAATATTTTCCTCTCTCTTAGTCAACATCTTCTCTTTTCGAGCAAAATCTCGTTCTCTCGGTTCAAATTTATCAATTTTACGGTCGATGTTTTCCTCTTTTTGTATCAACCTGTTCTCTCTTGCTTTCAATTCACCTTTCGTTTCTTTAGTTTCTGAATCAAACTCAGCCTTCATCTTGTAAAGAATATCTCTAGATTCAACCTTTGCTTCTTTTAAAAGGGTTTCTGATTTACGCTTAGCGACATTTAATATTCGTAAAGACTCTTCTTCAGCAGACTTGATTTTCTCGAATACTATTTTTTCTTTCACCCAATAGGCAATGGCAAAGCCTATAATAAAGGCAAGTAAGCCAACCAGGACTATATATACATCCATTATAAATCTCCCATAAAAGATTACAACAAATCGCTTTAATAGATAATATTGCCGGATTTAACAGATTACAATTCATTGAAACATATGAGTGTAACCAAAATAAAACAATGCCATCTTGATGATGGTTCCCTATTATGTGATACAATTCGTTTTTAAATAACGTAGGGGCAACGCCTGTGGTTGCCCTTCCGCCCTGTGGTTGCATATTATCAGGGCAGGCACAGGGGCCTGCCCCTACGGGATATTGCCGAATACATTGGGCCGGATTTTCCG
>JABZFQ010000132.1 GCA_014237365.1 Desulfobacteraceae bacterium
AAACTTCTTAATGTGCTTAACAGACTTGTGGATGCAGGCAATACAGTTATTGTAATCGAACACAACATGGATGTTATCAAGTCAGCCGACTACATAATAGATCTTGGCCCTGAGGGCGGTGATGAAGGCGGAAATATTATCGGATGCGGAACACCCGAAGAAATAGCAGAGATTAACGAGTCATATACCGGACAATTTTTAAAAAAATTTTTATCCTGATCCACGATCCTTAAAATCGGGTGCAATACAAAAAAGTGATAAGATATAAGACATTAAATGGGGTAGCTTTTTTGAATATCAAATGTCGAACAGGGAATAATGAATGTCGAAGGAAGGAATTCTGCCATTTGATATAGGTTTTTTAAGTCATTCAATTGATCTCAATTTTTGTAACAAGCACAGATATTGCCAAACAAAACAAGAACAAAACTTCGTAATTCGACATTCCCTGTTCGATATTCGACATTAAATCAGTATGTTCAATGGCTAAAGATATTATCACCAATGATGCAACTTTTTTGTATTGCATCCCTTAGAATCAATTCACAGCAGAGATAAATGCTCAGAGACAACGGCGTATCGGACAGCACAAAGAACCTCATAACTGGTTTGCAGGAAGCACAAACGAAAATCCGCAAAGAAAATAGATAAATATTTGTTTGCGGATTATCTAATTTGCCATTAGGAAACCGATCATGTTTGTGGGCAGGAAAAACGAACTAAAACTGCTTTTTGTTCAAATTTTATGTTTATCTTAGCCAAAAATTGAGACAACTGTGTGATCAGCAAGGTGAGAAGGAGGTTGGCAGAATATGATTGCTTACATAATTGCAACAGCAATGTTGCTGGTTGTGGTCGGTAGCATCGCTTACTTGGTTATGAAGGAAAAACAAACAAAATCTAAACAGTAAATAAAAAATTTCACCCTGTGCGGTTAGCCATTAGCGGTTAGCCGTTAGCATTGAAAAGGGGTAGAAATGAGAGATTTTAGAGAACTTAATCAACAGGTCAATGAGGTAGAACAGTTTTATCCAAAAGCTAACCGCACAGCTCGAAAATTTTGGGGTTATTATGTTGCCCTCCACTATCTTCTTGACAATATAGTCCACCATACATTAGGAACGTGGACGAAACAACTTCCACAACTATGCATCACAGCTTCAGGCCGCCTTTGTTCGATCTCAAATCCCAAAACTATTGAAATAGGTAAGCTATTCCATCAACTTTTGTGATCTGAGATCAAACAAATTCGACCCAAATCTGTGCGCCTACTTGGGGAAGTTATTTCGTCCACGTTCCTTAAGGACTTGCGAAAAGTCTCGACATATCCATTGGTATGCCTATGCTTTTCGCAAAAGTCCTCGAAATAGCTCGCTATTCCTGCGGTTTTGCTCAATCAGATTGATTAAATCTACGGCAAATTTGGGCGCAAATTCTACCAGCTTATTTTTAACAGAGCCCTTAACTCAACAGCATTGACACCTAATCCCTAATCCCTGCACCTACCCCTCTTTCTTTTCAAACGTCTTCATAAAGTCAATCAAAGCCTCAACCGCTTTTATAGTCGTGGCATTGTATATAGATGCCCTGCAACCTCCGACCGACCGATGCCCCTTAAGACCACCCATACCATTTTCAAAGGCTTCCTGAACAAACAGCTTTTCCAGATCTTCGTTTGGAAGGCGAAAAGTTACATTCATAAAAGAACGGCTATCGGTCTTAGCAGTACCTTTATAAAAGGCACTTGAATCAATAACCCCGTATATTAACTCAGCCTTTTTACGGTTTATCTCCTCCATCTTTTCCAGTCCGCCGATATCTTCTTCCAGCCATTTCATAACAAGCTGAATAGTATAAACAGCAAAACACGGAGGGGTATTATACATTGAATTTTTGGAAGAGTAAGTTGTATAGTCCAGCATGGAAGGCATATTATCCTGCACCAGTTCCAGCATATCATCATGAATTATTACCATGCAAACCCCTGCAGGACCGATATTTTTTTGTGCACCCGCATATATCAGACTGAATTTGTTCATATCCAAAGTTCTGCTCATTATATCAGAAGACATATCGGCTATTAGCGGAACGCCGCCTGTATCAGGAAAAGATGCCCACTGGGTTCCCTTTATTGTGTTGTTTGATGTAATATGAACATAAGCGCTGTCGCTGCTGAACTGGATATTGCGGGGTATATAGGTAAAATCTCTGTCTTCAGAAGATGCCACGATATTAACCTTTTTGTCCAAAATTACAGCTTCCTTTATTGCTTTAGTGGACCATGTGCCTGTATTAACATAATCCGCGACATCCTCTTTACTAAGAAAATTCATGGGAATCATGCAGAACTGCATACTGGCTCCTCCCTGAATGAAAAGCACGTGAAATTTTTCATCCAGTTTTAAGAGGCGCTCTATTCTTTCTTTTGCATCATTAATTATGTCATCAAACCATTTCGATCTGTGGCTGATCTCGGTAACAGACATTCCGGATCCGTTGTAATTTAAAAACGAATCCCTTATCTCCTCAAGAACGCTCAGGGGAAGGGCCGCAGGTCCTGCATTAAAATTATAGATTCTGTTTTCCATAATGTTTTTCTCCAGTCAATATTTTTTACTTTCTTGCGTTATTTTCTTAAAAGAATTTTATTTGTACAGACAGAAAGAAATATGTCAATGAGTATTTCATGAATTTCAAAGCTATACCTCGGAAGGTCATAAATTGCGTTTTTTTCGGTGAGCAAAGCAAGGCGCGAAGGCGCGGAATAGCGAGCTATTTCAAGCCCGAGCAACACAGCTATTGATGTTCAGGGCCAGCGAAAAATCGTAAGTTGTGGTTTTTCGAGGTATAAAGTTTCGAGTATTGACAAACAGTTGGCTTATATTTTAGATTGACCTGTTTTCAACAACGCCAAAATCAAAACAAGGTAACTTTTATGAAAATTTACACCTACCCTTCTAAATCGGCTGAAACAAGGGTTGCATCTATTATAAATCGAGGGCTTGGTTTTAAGAAAAAAGATTATCTTAAAGTTACGCAGATACTTGAAGATGTCAGAAAAAACGGCGACAATGCTCTTATTAAATACGCAAATCAGTTTGACTCCCCCAGCCTTTCAATAAAATCTATCAGTGTAACATTCGACGAAATTGAAGCTGCAGCGAAGAAAGTCAAAAAAACATTTATGCGCTCTTTAAACAGAGCAATAACGCATATCGAATCATTTCATAAACACCAATTATGTAATTCATGGATAAATACAGATCGCTCCGGTGCTTTTCTGGGGCAAATAGTAAACCCGGTTGATTCGGCTGGAGTTTACGTGCCAGGTGGAAAAGGAGGAAAGACTCCCCTTGTTTCTTCTGTTCTTATGGGTGCAATCCCAGCCAAAATAGCGGGTGTAAAATATATAGCAATGGCAACTCCGCCCACAAAAGACGGAACTGTAAATCCCCATCTTCTTGTTGCGGCAAAAAAAGTCGGAATCAATGCAATTTACAAGCTTGGAAGCGCCTGGGCAATTGCTGCATTAGCCTATGGGACAGAAACGGTTCCAAAGATCGACGTCATAGTCGGACCCGGAAATATTTATGTTACTCTGGCTAAAAAGATTGTATCAGGAACGGTCGGGATAGACATGATAGCGGGCCCAAGTGAAATACTGATAATCGCAGACAACACGGCAAACCCGGAATTCACAGCGGCTGACCTGCTTTCACAGGCAGAACACGACATAATGGCATCCGCTATACTTGTAACAAATTCCGAAGAAACAGCAAAGGCCGTTGGTATAGCAGTAGAAGAACAGCTAAAATATCTGGACAGAAAAGACATAGCAGAAAAGTCTCTTGACAGTTTCGGAGCAATTATAGTTATGCCGGATCTCACAAGCTGCATAGAACTGGCAAACAGGATTGCTCCTGAACATCTTGAGCTTCACATAGACAACCCTTTTGAGTATATTGGAAAGATCAAAAATGCCGGCGCTATATTTGTCGGCGATTACACGCCGGAGCCTGTCGGCGATTATATGGCAGGTCCAAACCACGTACTTCCTACCGCAGGAACAGCCAGATTTGCTTCGGCCCTTTCTGTAGATAACTTTGTCAAAAAGACAAGTCTAATTCATTATTCTAAAGAAGCCTTCAAAAGAGAAGCAAAAGACATCATTTGCCTTGCTGAAATAGAAGGACTTGATGCACATGCGAATTCCATAAAGATACGACTAAGAAACGTGGACGAAATAACTTCCCCAACTATGCATCACAGCTTCAGGCCGCCTTTGTCTGATCTCAAATCACAAAAATATTGAAATAGCTCGCTATTCCATCAACTTTTGTGATCTGAGATATAATGAAAAAATATCAAAGAATTTATGAGGCAAGAAAACTGCTGGAATTGCCGGAGCTGGCAACAATGGATGAAATTAAAGCCAGCTATAGAAATCTCATCAAAAAATGGCATCCGGATAAGTGTAATGCACCAAACGAAGAATGTGCCGAAATGACTGTCAAAATCATTAATGCATATAGAATTATTCTTGATTATTGTAAATTCTATAAATACTCCTTTAGTGAAGAAGAAGTTAAAAATTATCTTTCAGATGAGGAATGGTGGTTTGAACGTTTTGGTGAAGACCCTTTGTGGGGAAAAAGTAGGACAGAAGAATAGAGCAAGACCGTAAAAGTTATCAATAGTTGCTTGTACATTTACCAATTTTAATATAGAAGTGTAATTTTTATATATTACAAATCTTTTATTAAGGAACGTGGACGAATTAACTTTCACAAGTAGGCGCACAGAATTGGGTCAGATTTGTTCGATTTCAAATCACAAAGTTGATGGAATAGCCTATCTATTTTGATATTTTTGTGGTTTGAAATCGAGCAAAGGTGGTCTGAAGCTGTGATGCATAGTTGGGAAAGTTATTTCGTCCCCGTTCCTAAGGTAGTAAAGCTATGAGAAGAAATATTGAACATGTTGGTTGGGGAAAATTAACCTATGAAATACGTGCTATAGTTGCTGTTGCCCAGGAACTTAAAAATTTAGGGGTTGATATTACCTGGGAAAACATTGGGGATCCTATTCAGAAAGGAGAAAAAATACCCCAGTGGATAAAGGATGCCATAATAAAGCTGGTTTCAGATGATATAACTTATGGCTATGTAGCTACTCAGGGAGTTTTAGAGACTCGTGAGTTCCTTGCAGAGCGTGTGAATAAGCGCGGCAGTTATCAGGTAACAGCAAATGATATTATTTTCTTCAATGGCCTTGGTGATGCTGTTGCCAAAATATTCGGTTTTCTCAGAAGAGAAGCGAGAGTAAT
>JABZFQ010000071.1 GCA_014237365.1 Desulfobacteraceae bacterium
CTACTCAAATTTTGCTAACTATCCTGCCCATGCCTTAAAAAAACCCAAAAAGAATGAGCAAAGCGAATTAAATAAAAAATGTTAATTTAGGCGACAACTTGCTTGACAAACACCGAGTTTCGATCAAATTGGGAAGGGATATTTGGGAAATGCTACTGCTGCCAACCGGACTCGGGAAATCCGACCGTCCGGGATGAGAGGGGGGCTTACGGAAACACGGATAAGGAGAATGCTAAACGGGCACGTAAAGCGGAAACGCCGAAACAGCCAAGCATTTTCCTAAGTTGCAGTGCGCCGTATTTCTACCCGACCATTTGGAGATCCATTGCCTCCTATAGAGGTAATTGCCACAATGGTACACTAAGAGAGTTATATCGTAACAGATGAGCCTGACGGAGTTATCAAAGGAGTTCCTTTTGATTTCAGCAAACATCAGCATCAACTTGGTGGAGAAGCTCATAACAAGCCTCAAGTTGCAATAAACCAAAATGTCAATCTCTTTTGGACAAAAAAGGCGGAGTGTTGCATATCCAAATTGAAGCAGGTGAGATTAGAATCGTCCACAGCGAGGAGGTTTTCTTTAATATCCTGGCAAAATGCGGGAGGTTAGATTTTATTTCCACGAGAAAGCAGAATCGGAGTTTGATAAGGCTCTAGAATACTATAAAGACTTTTTCCTGACGCATGTCCCCATGTCCATGAATGCTGTGGTTTGATTATCCGATTCCCTTTTGGCAGCATCTATCAAGTGAAGTCCGGCTACGTATGCATTATCGCTGTTGTCGACTTTCGATGATGCCCAAATTACTGGTGGTACAAAGTGTAAGCAGAACCATCTGTTGCATTTTGTGGTACTTATGCGCTATCGTACTGTTTAAAGCCGTTGTTTGTCGTATTTACACGAAATATACTCAAGCAGAGCAGCGGTTTTCACATGATGGCTATGTTGCGTAAGACTACTTTATTGAGAAGAAAGCGCGATTAAAACACGATTTTTAGAATAGCTTTCTGCTCTTCATATGCACAAAATATTTGCGGGTAAAGAAAAATAGTAGTAATTGTAGCGATTACTTATTACTGGCTCATAACGCATATGAGAAATGAAGCAATACAACTCTGTTTTGAGTCACAAACAAATTCTTCAAATAGCAATAGCGAATTATGGAGCAGTCCCAACATGTTACGTATGCGCAATATTCGTTACTAAACAGTGGCGAAGTTATGAACTGTGATGCAGAACCAGCCAGTGCACCTGACACCAAAAGCCCGCGCGTTTTTTCTTTAGCTATTTTCGGTATAAAACGTTGTTTTTGCCAAGTTATCATTGCTTTTGGCGCAGGTGACTCGCACGTTATGACAAGAAAGTGGCCAAAAATGCGGTATTTTCATAATCTCAGGTAACTTCTATCATTAAAAGGAGAGCATTAATGCAACGTATCCTAAAATTATTTATCTTGTCTCTAATCTTTACAATGTTAGGTATTTTTTTGGCAATTCAGAGTGAAAAAATAGTATTGTCTGATGGCCATTGTTTGGTAAGTGAGCCAGGGTGGGAATTCAGACTAATGGTTGCCATACCAATGGGTATTATTCCTCTTGCAGGATATACGGTTTTTTGTTTAATCACTACCCAAAAAGCAAATGGAGGAATCTTTCAAATGCAAAATAAGACGATGATAGTATTCGGGATTGTTTTAATCATTTTTGCCTTTTCTTTATTAATTACTCGTGAACCAATTATAGCTCCTATGTACAAGAATAGCAGTAAAGTTTGGTTAACGGAAAGCGTGAGAAAGGGTAATCGAATGAAGAGAAATGCAATGATGATCAGTAATGTTATGGAATATGGTGGATATTGTACAGGAGGAATTGGTTTAGTCTTCTTACTTGCAGGTCTTATTCAAAAGCCAAAAAGGGAAAAAGTATAAGGGGCTTCATTATTAATTATTCAATATTGGAAAACTCTATAGCCTGTCGAATCCCGATAATAAAGGAGTAACCAATTGAAATTCAGCGAATTGATTAAATTAGTCGAAAAAAATGGCTTCAAAATCGTCAAACAAAAGGGATCAATAAGGTATTATGGGAAAAAAGGATGGAACAGATTAATTCGGGTTGACTATCATGGAGCAAAGGAAGTTCCAACTGGCACTTGTCACTCTATCTTAAGGGCTGCTGGTATTAAATAATATGTGGGAGGAAGCAATAATGATTGGTTTACCGTACTCTTTGGTGATTGAAGCAACAGAGGAACCGGATTTTTTTGGCTTTTATTCACCGGATTTTGAAGGCTTTTCCGGCATAGGGCATTCAGTTGAGGACTGTCTTTATAAAGCCAAATGGGGAATGAAAGAACATATCAATTTGTTGATAGAACAAAAACTGCCTATTCCCATTAAAAATTCTGATCCAAAAATCATCATTCAAAATGAAAAGAAGTTGGCTGTTGCCTGATATAATGTTGCTATTTTTTATTCAGCGTATAAATTTGTCATAACCAGGCGCTTGAGCTGGACTGGGCAAAGCCGTGCCGCTTTTGGAAGGCAGTATTTGACCGGTCGTTTTTACCTTTATCATAGTTTTTCGGTTATCGTTGCCCAGCCACTCAGCTTTACGATATGCTTTTAATACTTCTAATGCATTTTTCATTCTCAGATAACAAAACGAAAGAAATCTTTAAAACTGGAATTGGTTTTCTTTTGAAATGACTTATCGTTGTTTTTTGTTGTTCAAAATATTTCTTGACAATATTATTTCTAAGACTTATTAACGGAACAACAATGAACAACAAGTTAAAAGAAGGAAAGGCAATCATGGTTGAACAAAAATTTAGGGCATCATTATCAAAAAGTCAGGGAAGGGGTGGATGGTGTGTAATTTTTAAGCACCCTCTCAGGTCTGGAAAGGATGGAAAACCAGGATTGAGAGTTCGAAGGGGGCTTGGTACCGTTATTAAGGATGAGGCCCAAGAATTGGTTGATCAGTTGAACAAAATCCTCAATGATCAAAAAAGGTGGAACCCATCAGAAAAACAGCATGCAGAGAAAGAATTTCATCCAAAAATTGTTTCGGCATTTTATGACGATATCACTCCTGAACATCAAGATCCATGGGCTATAAGAAATGAAATTTTACCTTTACCTGGAAAAGATGAAGGATACGTAAAAACATTAATGGTGGGCACCACCGGGGCTGGAAAAACTACAATTGTTAGGCAGTTCATCGGCACTGACCCTGATCGAGAGAGATTCCCTTCTACTTCTTCTGCTAAAACAACGATAAGCAACATTGAATTGATTTCGACTTCACATAACGTATACAAAGCAGTGGTTTCTTTTTTTGATAAAAGTTATGTGCGTCAACACATTGAAGAATGCGTCTTGTCTGCGATCATGGCTCACCTTGAAACAAAAGAAAAAAAAGAGGTTGAGAATAAATTTTTAGTTCATAGCGAACAGCGTTTTAGGCTAAGTTATCTTTTAGGCAGCACCAAATCGTTATCTAAATTGACTGAAGAAGATGAAATTACTGATGATATTACAGATGAGGAGGATACAGATATTGATGAATCTGAAATTTCATCAGATGAAAGAGCTAACCTGCTGAACAAACTAGATAATTATATTTCCAAGATTCAAGCAATTGGTGGTCAATCATATCAAAAATTAGCCGAAGAATTTGATATTGATATTGAAAATGCGAATAAAGATGAACTTGAAGCACTCCAAGAACTTATAGAAGAAAAACTTTACAAACAGGAAAATTTTCAAGCCATAGTAGATGAAGTATTTGATGATGTGGAAAGCAAATTTGATTATTTAAACCCTGCTTCCGTAGTAAAAAACAAGAGTATGTGGCCATCATATTGGATTTTTGAATCAACTGACCGTGTTGATTTCATAAAAATAATAAACAGGTTTTCAAGTAATTATGCCCCAAATTTTGGTTGTCTCTTAACACCTTTAGTCGAAGGAATCAGGGTTGCTGGTCCATTTAGGCCATCTTGGATAGCAGAAGATGATGTAAAGTTAATTTTAATGGATGGAGAAGGTCTTGGACATACACCAGACTCAGCTTCAAGCATATCCACCAGTATAACAAAACGTTTTCAAATTTCTGATGCAATTGTTTTAGTGGACAATGCTGCCCAACCTATGCAGGCGGCACCTACGGCTGTTTTACAAAGCTTGGTTTCAAGCGGGCACCATAAAAAGCTTATAGTCTGTTTCACCCACTTTGACGAAGTTAAGGGAGTTAATATCCCAAATGTTGCAATGAGAAAAGATCACGTTTTGGACTCCTTTGATAATTCTGTTGTTTCAGTGGGAAAAACACTTGGGCAAAGAGC
>JABZFQ010000295.1 GCA_014237365.1 Desulfobacteraceae bacterium
GAATTTGCCGGAACTTATTACGAAGGATTTATGCCCATTGTCGGTTGTCCGAATTGCAATCAAGAAACAATGGAATACGTTAAAACCTAAAAGTCCGCCCGAAGGGCGCTAAGTTCTCCAAAATAGCGACCAGTTTTTCAGTGAGTTCTCTCCGATCAAAATTTGAATCCGTAACATCATCTGCAGTATTAAGTTTTTGGTCACGACTGTTTAAAAAAAGTTGTAGAATACCCTTTTTCATAGTCTCAATATCATCAGGCGGCACAACAACAGCTTTAGGGTATTTATTGAGAATGTTTGCAGTGGCTCCTGGTCCGCAAACAGCAAGGATAGAAGCATTCAGCCCAATGTATTCATATAATTTGCCTGGTATCTGTAAAGGCTGATCCGGTGCGAGAAGTAGAAGAACATGAGATTTAGCCATTTCGGTCATAGCCTCGTAACGGGATATTTGATCAACAAATGTAACCACATCTCCCATATCCAATTCATAGACCATTCTTTCAATAGATTTACCATACAAGTATTTGCAGTTACCAATAAATTTTACATGAATCTGATCTTTATTGATTTTGTTGCTGCTGATCAGCTCTCGTAAAGTTTTGAGAAATATTTCCGGATCTCTGCCAAGATAAAATGACCCAGCATAGGTAAAAGTGAATCTATTATGTTTTTCTATACCGGCAAATTGTTTCATCTCTTCGGAGTCGTATCCGTTCCTTATTGTAGCAAATTTGTTATATGTTGCTTGTGGATGCCTTGCGTGAAGCATTTCAGTCATTTCAGGCGTAACGGAAACAAGATAATCACTTTTTGATACAATCTGTTTTTCCATCCAGTTTTCTATAAAATCGGAGAACTTAGAGCGCACAAAAAATGGTTTTGTTTCACAACCCCAAGGATCTCTGAAATCGGCTATCCATGGCTTTTTAGATATAATTTTAAGTAGAAATCCAATTAAATGAACAGAATTTGGCGGACTAGTTGTGAAAATGGCATTAACATCATGTTTGCTGATTGTCTTTAAACCTGAAATGACTGCGGGCAAAATCCATCCTGCTTTGTCATCCGGCAGCCAAATTAACAGGGAATTTATATACCGTTTCAATCTTTCTATGCCTGGTTCTTGTAGGGTATTTTCTATGGGAGTCCACTGCTGAAAAATTTGTTTTGTATCTTTATTTTTCCTGATGCTCAAGTACAACCGTTTAAATGACAGATAAACATCTCGCAAACCTGGAATTTTATAAGTATTATGAATAGTTACATTAATGCTGCATTGATTGTTCTGATTATCCACGTTTCCAAAATACTTATCATAAACAGTTAACACTATCGGCTGCCAATTAAATTCAGGTAAATATTTAGCAAATTTTGCCGGCCTGATTGCGCCAACCGCCAAATCAGGCGGGAAGTGATAAGAGATAATGAGCAGTTTTTTTGTCATATTATCATTATGTTGTATTATTTTTTTTCAGTGTACGTTTCATCTGGTAGCATAGAGCTTCTTTTTCTACCTGCCTTGCGGCATTTGCTGTTACAATCCAAAAAGCTGTGAGTTGCCAAAAATAACTATACCATAATACAGAAATGAATGTACCGGTGGACAGATAAGCAAGCATTGCCCCAAAATACGCCATAGATAAATATTGAAGCGTCTTTATGGTTTTTTCTGCCTTGTCCAAGTTTTTATTATAATAATTGAGAGAAGCGGATGTCTCAACCCTCTTTTCTTCAAAACTTGAGATATAACTATGATCTTTGTAATTGCCGCGAAGCATACCAATAAAAAGAAATATCCCGACAAGTCCCATCTCTGGAATTAGCGTAAAGTACAAGGAATGAACCACCCTGCCCCACATTTTGCCAGGGTTAAATGGATAATAATCCGGAAACCATGGCCCAAAATTTCCAGGGCCTACGCCAAACAATGGGTGATCAAGAAACATTTTCCAGCCGGCTTTCCATGATTCAATTCTAATTTTGCCTGTGCCTTCACTACTGCCTTCGGTTTTTATGGTATTTATCTCATCCCAGTATGTTTGTGGTGCGGCAAAAAATATCACCAACCCAAAAACAAGCATAATAATAACAGCGACCGCTTTGCGTTTGCTTTTATAAAACATATATAAACCAACAGCAACCAGGCCTAAAAACCCCCCCCTGGAAAAAGACGTAATATTACCTATAATAAAAATACCTGCTATCGCATAATACAGGAATTTTTTTGATCTGTTTTCTTCCTGCTGACCAAGAAAGTAAGCAAACGGCAAATATATATTCATCAAAAGACAAAAATCATTTTCATCTCTAAGTACAGGCAAGTCAACTTTCCCTTTGCCAACAATTCCAAGAACAGCGACAAAGACTTTAAGTATAACCATCAACTTGATATATTTAATAATTTTGCCTGGAGTGTTTATAAACTGTACTGTAAAAAGAAAAGATGTAACACCGTAAATAAAAAATCCTTTAACTATAGCTTTTGCAAAACCGTAGTTTTTGACAAAGGGTATATGAAGAACCATCAATATTACAAAAGCAATGAAAAGTTTTGTCTGATAGTTGTTTAGTGTTTTTTGAGGAATTTTCAGCCAGTAAAAAAAAAGGATGACGACAATAATCGTCGGAAAATACATCAGCACTTCCCCGCCAGGCAGAAGCCTGTCCGGCCTAAAAGAGGCAAAAATCAAACTGATAATTAATAGAACAAACGGTGCATCGTATTCGACCTCAAACAGTTTGCTGATTGATAATTGGTTTGTTTTATTGTTCAGTTTATTATCCGGAATGTTCATGTTGTTTGATCTGCATCCGGTTTATGTATCTCTTTTTTAATAAGCCTGGCAGGCTCATTACCAAATATGCAGTTTGCAGGGATATTTTTTGTAACAACCGAACGGGTGGCGACAATGGAATTGTCGCCTATAGTAACGCCCTTTAATATGGTGGAGTTGGCTCCTATCCAGACGTTGTTTCCTATTCTCACTGGCTTAACGTCTTCTTTGTTAACAGGAAGCTTCAGCAATCTTTTCTCAGGGCTTATCGGATGATCATCGCTGTCCATGATTAAGCAGCAGGTGGAAATCATGCAGTTGTCGCCAATGATCACTTCCTTAGCAACGCTAATTGCGGTGCCATAATTTATAACGGAATTGTTGCCTACTCTTAGCACTGGCTCATCAAAAACCTTGCCGGCACCAATCGTCAATTTGTCGAGGATTACATTGTCGTCTATATAAATTTTTAGGTGCGTACCAATAATATATGGGATGCCATTTGGCAGCGATAAATGTTTCCCGACCTTTTCACATCGCGCCTTGAAAAGAGGGACAGACCAAACAGTCTGAACGAATCTTCTTGCCATCAGCCTTACAATATAATCAAAATAGTATAGCGGAAGATGAATTGCTTTAATGGTTGGAAGGTTGATGGAGTAAAAAAGCTTCCCTAATCGATGAAGAAGTGAATAAAATGGAGTTCGCTTCCGTTTAATCTTAAGAATGAATTTAGCGATCATTTTCCACCAAATTTTTGACAGGCTTGGCGGGATTTCCGGCAACAACGCAATTAGGTGGTACGTTCTTTGAAACTACAGCGCCGAAACCTATCACAGAATTATTGCCGATTGTTACTCCTTTAAGAATGGCTGAAGCGGCGCCTATCCAGACGTTTTTTCCAATGATTATGGGCTTAGATTCGACAATGGCATCTGAAGACCATCTATTAGGATATATACTATGAAAATCGGTGTCCATAATCCTTGCGTCTCCGAGTATGGCATAATCGCCAACAATAATTTGTTTCTGGCATCCAAATCTGGTTCCGTTTACAAAGGAATTTGAGCCAATGGAGATGACCGCATCTTTATGGTGTGTAAACGGTGTTACAGGATGCCCACTTCCGTCAATTGACACGTTATCACCTATAACAACTTTTCCTGGTCCGCTTATTTTTAAAGGGCCGCGTATCAGCAGTCGTTTTCCAAAAGCTACTCTCTTGTTGAACAAACCATATTTAAACTTGTAATAAAAACCTTTTAATAGAGCTAAGATATGATTCGCTGTTTGAGAAAGATGGGCTATTGCTTTAATAATTTTGAATAAGGCTAAGGTTTTAGAGGCCACCTATCACGTTACCTCATCACTTCATAGATATAGAATGTATCGCCCCCGTTCATGGGTGTCGGAAATATAGTCTTTACCAGTTTTATCCTTTTGTCAGTATTTAAGGATTTATAAAAACCCGCTATTTCAGGATTACGCTTTGCAAAAAACTCATTAGTTCTCGAATTTTTCATATCTTTTGAAATTATAAGATATTGGTATTGATTTGATATGTAATAATTGATGGGGTTAACATCCAGACCGAACATGGTAGAAGTTATGTCATAAGATTTTTCAGGTGCTGTTTTTAATAGAAGCTCATAATAGATAAGGGCATTATTGTCTACCATAGCATGGACTATTTTGCCCTTTGAAACATTTTCTCTTGCGTGTAACAATATTCTTTCAAGGCTTTTTTTATTTTCCGCTATTGGCGGCGCAAAAGAATTGATCGATTTGCCGGAATCCATCAAAATTTTGCTTCCGGCCGGAATATTTTTCTCTATCCACGTTTTTGCTATATATCTTGTGTTCTTACCGGTTAGGGAAATCTCATGTTTAGCCACGTTAATCGCTGGTTCAATCAGTCCAAACAGCATAATAAGTATTAACATTATCATTGATTTTCCGCGAAAAAGGGGGATTGTTGAGCTGAGTTTGTCAGATGTCTCACTCATGAAATCACCAAACAACAGATAAATAAACGGCATGGCGGGTATCATGTAATAATCTGCTACCAGATTTTTTGATGCACCCATGAGAATATAAAAACAAGCAATAAATGATATTAATACAGCACGTCTTTTATTTAGATTCAAAATGGCATAGATAATAGCAAAGACTGTAAAGATAGATACAACTATCCCCATATTACGACAGTAGTATAAAGGATAGGCAAAAAAACCTATAAGGTCGTTTGGCACAACGTTTACAGCAGTAGAATAAACGCTGCCGAGCCCTAATGCGCCTTTTATAAATTTTATGGGCGCAAACAATACAGGCGGATTGCCAATAACAAACCCTGCAATAAAAGCAGGAATAAAAAAAACGAAAATATAGCGCAAAATTATCTGTTTATTTTTAAAGCCAAAACAAAAAGTCAAACAAAGGGGTACAAAAAGCACAATAGAGTTTATCTTGGTTTGAATTGCCAGGGCTGTTAATAAACCGCACCACAGATAATCCCATTTGTTTGCAATGTGTATTTCAAGTATTCTTAATATAAAGTAAAATGCAGAAACAACCAACAGGCCAAGTATCGCATCAACTTTAGCCTGCTGGGAAAGATCAATGTGAAACAGGGTAAAAGCAAGTAAAACAGAAGAAACAACAGCGACTTTCTTATTGTAAAATGTTTCGCCGATCTTATACAAAACACCAACCGTGCATGCGCCTGCAATAGCGCTGGTTGCTCTGCCAATTATAAAAAGAGGTTCCATGTTTCTTACTATTTTTGCCGCAAAATCCATCGGATTGTGAAATACATTAAAAACCCATCCGATTACGTAATAAATACTATATTCTATTGAAAGGATGTAAAGGTAAAACCGTTTCATCCAGCGCTCAAAGTTAAAATGACCTGAACAAACACGCAATGCTTCTATGACTTCGTTATACTCATCGGTAGTTGAGACATTCCAGATACCCCAAATACGAAGAAACAACGCAATCATTAAAATATTCAATAAAATAATATTGCTATAAGTAAGTTTTATGTTTTTATCTTTGATAACCATCGTTTTTTTATTACAGGCATCAATCCTGATATCCCTAAGGCGATAAACAAACACAAAAATTCAGCAAGTGTAAGCAATATTCGAGAAAATACAGAGACTATAATTGCATTTGATGGTGATATAAATTGACTTAAAAAATAAACTAATATTCCTTCTCTTACTCCTATACCGGAAGGAGTCAGAAAACTTAAAAACCCACCAAGCCATGCTATGCAAAAAAAACCTGGAAAAACTACAGAAATATTAAAAGGGATAAATATTACAGACCTGGCAAGAAAATAAATGCCATATCCCATAAAAAACCAAAGCAATATATTGAGAAAAAAATAAAACAACAATATTTTATAACTAATTTCTGTTTTAATGGTTTTTTTACCAGTTTTAAGCGAAAACCAATTCAATAAATTAGGAAAAAATTTTAAACTCAAAACAGAAAAAATACAAATCGTAATAATGCCATAACATAGCCATTGTGCTGTATAATGTAATGTATTATTTAAAATCAGAATAAAGCCGGAAATAATAGATGCTGCAAAAAAACTCATCCCTATTTCATAAATTATACTTTCAGTAATAACAGATTTAGAAATATTATTATTTTTACAAAGTATAAACCTCCCTATAAATGTCCATATTTTCCCAGGGATATAACGCCCCAATTGGCTATAAAAAAAAACTTTGATACCAAGAGGATATGACACATAATCATTGTTTAAAATATTTACAATCCAAACCCAGCCTACTGCAGAGATTACCAGCGAAGTCATGATAAAAAAGAGTGAAATTATTAGCCAATAAATATATTTTTGTGAAAATGAAAATCGTAATTCACTAAATTGATCCAATTGGAAATGTACGGCATCTAAAACAAAAAAAATAACAATGCCAATAATTGCAATGCCTAAAAAAAATTTAGTATATTTATTAAATTTAAACAAAATAACCAAAAAAATATTTATTTATAATTTCAAACTCTGTTGTTAAGTATCATCCCTATACAGCGACATATACCATTATATCCGCAAAACTCAGTAAAAGTATTATACCCATTAGAACGTAATGTGTTCAAAAAATCTGAGTTACTTTTTAAAAGTTTTATACTTTCTGTAATACTTTTAGGATTTGCCATATTACATAAAACCGCATTTTCACCATTAACCAAAAGTTCTTTTATTCCTTGAGATTCCATGGTTAAAACACAAATTCCCATTCCCATTGTTTGAAACACTTTGTTTGGAATTACACGAGCTGCTTTATCCGAATTACCAAAAATACCGAGGCAAACATCTGCCCTTGCAATATAATCCGGCAATTTTTCATATTCCACCCATTCAATAAACTCAATATTATCAAGCTTTTTTCCCTTTACCATTTGCCTGATTTCAGGATAAAGCTGTCCCTTTCCAATAAACGTAAATTTGATATCTTTGTTTTCACGCAAAGTTTCCACAGCTTCTACAATATATTTAATCCCGTGCAGGGGAGTATACTTTCCCATAAATAGGACATTAAACACATTATTATCTTTTTTTACCTGCCTTGGATAAAAAACATCGGTATCAGCGCTTGCAAAAATTCTTACCATTTTTTCTTTGGTAACGTTAAAAGTTTTATGAAAAAAATCAATGTGCGCATTGGTGTCGAGGATAACAGTATCCGCAAGCCGGCAGGATAACTTATCAAGCCAAAACACTATTTTTGAGAAAAAAGAGTGCTCTTTTAACATTTTCCTGTCAGATACCATGGTATCATAAAGTGAAATAAAGGCATCAAATATTATTTTTTTCCTTCTAAAGGTTAATATTGAAAACAGTTTTGCAAAAAACATATCAAGATGACCAAAATAACCGACAAACATAACATCATACTGCCCGACAAATAGATACTTTAAAAAAAGACGCGGATATATGGATAACAACTTTAACATGAGCAATAATTTGCCGAAAATACCGGAAAATGATTTTGTTTTGTCAATCTTATTACCCCAAAGCGATACATGACATTCTTTTACGGTATGACCAAGCTTTTTGAGAGATTTGATCATTATTTGATTTCTGGAATAAGATGCTTCGTATGTGCCAAAGTAGAGAATGTTCATGGTATTACAATGAGTGCTTATTCGTTCCAGAGTGGCGCAATTTATTTATGACTTCTGCAAGTAACCCTGTTGAAAACCATTGAAAGCCGAGAATCATAAGAGTCACACCCATCAATAGAAGGGTATATTGGCCAGCCATGTTGCCGGTTTGAATTTTGAGAATAGTCAGATATAGATTGATGAAAAAGCCAATAGCTGCAATGCTCAACCCTACCAATCCAAACAGGTGCAATGGCCGTGCCCTGAAATCTGTAGATAGGACTACGGCAAAAAGATCCAAAATTGTTTTAGGTATTCTTGCAAGACCGTATTTTGACTTGCCGTGAAGACGTTCCCTGTGGTTAACCGGAATTTCTGCAACGCGATAGCCTCGTTTAACGACCAGAAGAGGAAGGAATCGGTGAAGTTCTCCGTAAAGTCTGATATCGGTCAAAACATGCCTCTTAAAAGCCTTGAAGCCGCAGTTCATGTCATGAATTTTAATGCCTGTAAGACATGAAACAACCCGGTTGAAAGCTGTGGAGTTCAGTGAACGCGGAAATGGTACGCCGGTGCGGCGACCGACAACCATATCAGCACTCTCGTCTATGCGGTTAAGGAATCGAGAAATGTCATCAGGGTTGTCCTGCAAGTCGCCATCCATAGTTATAATGACGTTGCCCGATGCAATATTGAAACCTGCCTGAAGAGCAGAGGCCTTGCCAAAATGCTTTCGTAGCTGCACTATCTTTAACATGGTTTGGTTTGAAGTTTGAAGACCCTTCAGGGTTTCAATAGTACCGTCGCTGCTTCCGTCGTCAACAAAGATAATCTCGTAGTCTTTGCCGAGTTCGCCCAAACTATTTTTGAGTTGGTCATAAAGAGTGATGATGTTTTCTCGTTCGTTATGCACAGGTATAACAACTGAGATTTCAAATGCCTGGTTTTCCCGGCTATGGGAGAATATATTTTTTATACTAATCTCTTTATTCTTTCGATTTTTCAGTTGGTTCAACATTTCAGAGACAAACCCTGTCGCTATCAATTGGGAGCCAAAGAGAACAGACAAGACCCCGAGGTAGGAAAGCGGTCTGCGTCCCAAAATAGATCCATGAATAACCTGTAAAGAAGTCAAAAATGCCAATACACCAAAACCAAAAACTAATAAAAACAGTCCTGTCAGGCCAAAGAGGTAGATAGGCGTTTGCATGAAGCGTGTTAACAAAACTACAGTGAAAAGATCGAAAAAACCGTGAAAGTACCGCTCCCATCCATATTTGGATTTGCCGAATTCACGCGCATGATGTTGAACGGGGATTTCACCTACCCGGTAGCCCTGCCAGTGAGCCAGAGCTGGAATATAGCGGTGAAGGTCTCCATAAACTTCAATTTCGTCCAAGATCTCGCGCTTGTATGCTTTGAAGCCACAGTTAAAATCATGGAGCTTGAGGCCTGTCACCAATGAAACGGTCTTGTTGAATAGTTTTGAAGGTATCCTTTTTTCCAATGGATCATGCCTTTTCTTTTTCCAACCGGATACAAGGTCAAATCCTTCATCAAGTTTTGCTAAAAATTTTGGAACTTCCTCAGGGTCATCCTGAAGGTCGGCATCCATTGTAAAAACGATGCTGCCTTTAGCGAGTTTGAAACCCTCGGCCAAGCCTTTTGCCTTACCCTTATTTGTATTGAATTTAATGACTTTGATTCTGCCATTCTGTTGGTGAATTGTATTGATAATATCGGCGGAATTATCGGTACTTCCGTCGTCCACAAAAATGATCTCAAAGGACTTGTTAATTTTTTCAAGGACTTCTACAAGTTTTTCATGTAAAATGCTTATCGACTCTTCCTCATTGAAAAGAGGAATAACAATTGATAAATTGATGGAGTTGCTTTGTTTCATACTCTTTCCGAAGTCCACGTTGTATATGTTTCACCTGAAAAATATTTGATCCATCCAAGTAAAATGGCAAGGCTGACCATGTTGAATGTATATGGCATGGAAGTCAATCTGTTTTTATTTTGTGCTTGTTTGTCTATATAGCCCCAATAGGCCAAGATGTAAAATAATACTTGCAGGGCAAGAATAAGGGAATAGAAAAAATCTGTTGCAACGAGGAAGCAGTTTGTCACGAATACAATGACCATGAAAAATGGGAGCATAAATTTTATAATCTTGTGTGAAACAAGCTCAATAGAAAATAAAGGAAATTTTATTGGATTCAATAATGCTTTGTTGTTAACCATGGCTCGAATGGTTCGATTGGTGATTCTAACCTGCCTGTTGAATTCCCCTTCTATATCTCTTGCTGTTTCTTCTATACAAAAAGCTTCATTTTCGAGTATTCCTCGATATCCTTGTTCGATTATTTTTAAGGGGATAACAAAGTCGTTTATGTCATAGGACTTTAGAGTCTTATATAATTCTTTACGAATAGCAAAGATGGCTCCGTCTGCCCCAACGCACGATCCTATTTTACTCTCAAGCCGTTTCACAAACCGCTCCAGCTTGTTATAAAAGCTTGTTGACTCAGTTGCCGAGCTGCCCTGCCTTGAAATATATTTTGTTCGCCCTGTTACAAATCCGATGACAGGATCTTTGAAATTTTTGACCAGGTTTTTGATTGCACTCCGGTCATACATTGAATTGGCATCAGAAAATACAATTATTTCTCCGCATGCCTGGGAAACTGCCATATTTAAAGCAGTAGTTTTCCCTTGTCTGATTTCCTGACGTAGGAGGCGGACTCCTTTTCCAAAAAAGCCTTTTACATATTCATCGGTTTTATCCTCTGAAGCATCAGATATAACTATTATTTCCAGTTTGTTTGCTGGATAGTCAAGGGATAGGGCATTTTTCAGTTTTTTTTTGATGATCCCCTCTTCATTGTAAGCTGATATGAGTAATGAAACCATTGGTTGCTTGGGTTTATTGGGCTTGTTGAGTTGCTTGGGTTTGAATAATGCAATTATTGATAGCGCTATTGGATAGCCTAAGTAGGCGTAAAAGATGGCAAACATTGAAAACCAGAACATAAATTTTGTCATGGTCATTTTTCCTCGGGCCAGTACTGGTGTAATAGTGTCAAAACTTTTTTTGCAAATTTTGTGGTCAATTTTTCTCCTGCACCTATTTTTTTTGAGTTCATGTCAACAGTTACTCGTATAAAGGCACCGTCATTTCGGTTGTAAAGGACCCTGCTGATAAACCTTTGGATATTTTGATCAAGTCCTGATTTTAATACCTTATTCCCTGCTGACTGATACCAGTGGAGGACGGTTTTAAAAACATCTCCTTGTTGGACGAGCAAATAATTCAACTGTACCGGCTTAGTATATCCTTCAGGCCGAACAATAACAGTGTTTGTTTTTACTACTCCCCAACCTGAACTCGGAAAACAGGCATAGGGATTGTGTGGGGTACGTCCACCTTTTGCGGTTCCATAGTATCCGATATAAAGAGTGATGGGCGCTGAGTGTACCCCGGTAGGAGATGATTCACGTGAGAAGTTTTCTGTGCTTCGCAACTTCGGGACGTATTTGCGGAAAATGTATACGTCGGACCTAAGTTCGTCTACAATACGTTGGCTCATGGGAATTTCGCGAGCAACCATGTTCATTAATTCTTCAGGAAATTGGTCTAGGTTTTTGTGAATTACGACCGGCATTCCCCGGCTGGCTATGCCAAAAATTGTGGCGATGGTCAGCAGGAGTAATGTAACAGATGTAATAAAGTGAGAGTTTTTCATTTTAAGTGACTGCTTCTGTCAAGTAATCTATATTCAATGAATAAGAGTACAAAACCAAAAATAAAGATTGCCATCCCGGAAAACTCGTGGAGAAAACCGAGTGCAACTTGGCCTCCGAAAAAGTGTGCCAGGATACCAGTACCGGTTACACGAACCATGTTAACAAGGATTGCCAGAGGAATTGTTGATACCAATAAAATCCATTTTTTTGTCCAGTTCTTTTTTATCAAGTAGGCAAAAATAGTTCCAAGCATCAAGTATGCTATCATAGACCGGATACCAGAACATGCCTCTGCTACTTCAAGCTGAGTGCTGGCGAAATAGAGAAGATTCCCCTCCCTGTAAGCAGGAATAGACAACAGTTGTATGATAAAGATGGAAACTTTGCTTACAAAAAGTTGCAACGGCACAGAGAAAAGACTAACAATGGAAGTTGGAACCGGAACCATAAAAAAGAGAAGAAAAAGCGGGAAAATCAGTATATTAAAAATATTAATTCCCAAATTAAAAATAATAAGACCAATAAGTACTATAACGACGCTCAGTCGTGCCGAAACAGCCACATCCCCTAAGAAGGAGACAATGTATAGTATGAGACCGAAAATGGTGATCAGTAAGCCCATGCTGCTGGAAGTCAAGAAATGCTTGTTTGCTGTGGCCCGTTCTGACCTGAAATTATGCAAAGGCGTTAGTACGTTACCAGTAGTTTTACGCAAAGCATCTCTTAGTTCATAGCGTTTGATCCAGGCAAAGTACAAAGAAATCAGGGGTACGAGAATGCCGTGGGAATTGTTTGGATCATTCATCCAGTTATGATAAAGCTCCGGTAAAATGGGAGCGTATGTGGCAAGGAGGAAACCGAAAAGAATTAGTAGTTTTATATATGTTTGGGTTATCGAGTTCATTGGGTTTGTTGGCTTATAAAATCACCATCCTAATAGGTATTGATAAATTTTGAGTTTGAAAAATTCAACGATGAGATCTCTCAGAAACGCCTTGGCCTCCGCCCCTTGTATGCAACGAAGTATTCTGATTCTTCAAGGAATTATCAAAGCTGATTTTTAGCCTGTGCGTATGATCTGGAGAGGAGATCAATAGCAGGCTTTTGTATTCCCGATTTTTTATTGCATAGCTCGGGTCAAATACCCCGCCGCTTGCGGCGTTTTAAAGATCGAAGTTCGGTAGTCCATACAAAACAGTGCAGGTCAATAATTTCAAGTAGTTAGCGCTCAGTTGCTGTGAATGAGTTCATGCGTGAATCAAGGGTTTGCAGAGTATACCAAGCATCTTTTTGACCACCTGCACTGTTTTGTAGGGACTACCCATATTTTCACGGTGAATGGAACTATAAAATCAAACCAAAAGTTGGAGTAGTGTAAAGGTTATTTATTTTCAGTTCCATTGCCATGACCGACGATTTCGACCATCCTTCACCCCATTCTAGAGCTATGACATAAAGCGTATTGCTGAAGGCAGAGGTGCGTGCCATAGCATAGCGGAAAAGTCTGTTCCTGATTTTTTGCGTCAGACTCCCGAAGCTGCTATCGTCGGCAAAAAACCACATTTCAGCCAGCATACCGTTGTCTTTGAAGCTACGAATATATCCGTCATATTTCTTCCAACGGGCCAGATCCATCCTCATTTTGTCGTTGCATGAGGCAGAGCCGATCCATGGTGTGACTGACTGGCCTCCGTAATCGCCTTTGTTTGCAAAATAAACATTGACTTTGTTAGCTGTGTGAAATTGGAGATGGCGAGCCATGATATCACCACGTTGGTTATCTGTAATCTTTTCGCTCATAAATGTGTGAGTACTAGTAAGACCATCGGCGAAATCCAGAAAGTTGCCTTGCAGATAAGTGTAACCACCGTCTTGAAATCGAAAATAATGCCTGTCTGCTATCACCCCCCCAGCATCTCCACTCTCTACACAAACAAACTGGCCTCGAAGCCCTTCCAGTCCGCTATCATATGCGTCACCTCTAATGGTTCGCCAGTACCAAATACCATTAGTATATGGGGCAATGCGAGCCTTCCATATATTTCCTTCCTGACTACCGTTACCATCCCCATCAAAGAATCCATCAATGATGAATCTTCTGCCATTTGGATCTGTAATCTCTAATTTCAAGAGATAAGTATCAAATGGATTTTGAGGGGAAGTAGCAGCGGTAATCGCTAATTCATAAGTTTTGTGCTTTCCTATTTCCACTAATGCAGAACAAATTGGAGTCAAAATAATCAATTCTAAGATAAAGACCAAAATAAATCTGCCAATTATCGAATTTCGGAAAGTCATATTTTTTCTTTTTGTTCGTAGATCTTTGATAATTGATTTTTGGGGATTGAACGCCGGGTAAGAAATCGTACCCAACCAATCAGGCCTATAGCAAGCATCATCGCCAAATCAATAAAAGCAAATGCGGCAGCCTGAGACGCCCCGACACCATAAAAGCCGAAAAGAACAATACTGCTTGCCTCACGAAGTCCGATGCCATTGATGGTTGGCAACATTAGGATGACGAGCTGTATCGGAATGAGAAAAAAGTAGTCCAGCAAGGCAATCTTGTATCCAAGAGCCTCACCAATGACCCAGAAGTGAATAACCACATTCAGTTGTAGCAGAATGGAATACCAAAGCCCCCACACCAAAGCTTCACGACGCGACAGCAGCCATACGGTATTATCACGAAACACCTTCCACGCTATCAGTATTTTATTCCGCAGTTTTTTCAGAGGGATAAACCCTATGAATAGACTAATAAATTGCGAGAACATCGCCAAAAGAAATAAAACGAGTCCTATCACAGCAAAGGAAAGTCCGATCCAGATAGCCGGAATTTGTTTCGCCAAAGGCAGTCGGATGAGAGAGGCGCACAATGCAAAGAAGAGCAAAACAGAGATACCAAGGAACCGTTCAACAAAGACCGATGAGGCACTCAGGGACATAGATTTAGTTGCTCGACGCAGATCCTTTACACGGACAACATCACCGCCGATTCGTGTGGGCATAAAAACGTTAAAGAAAGAACCAACGAGATAGCTGTCTATAAGAGGCAAAAGTTTTACATAAACCATCTGTGATTTCAGTAACCGTTGCCATCGTAAGCCACTGAAAAGAAAACCTATCAAGTGCATACTAAAGGCCAGCAAAAGTAACCATATGTTAGCCATCTCTACAACGCCTAATAGCTCTGAAAGCTTGACTTGATAAACGAGGACCCATGTGATTAGGCTGCAACTGATAGCAATTTTCAAAAAGAAGGTAATCATCCCGTTTCAACAGCGGTTCCGATCATCGCCAATATTGAGGTTATAATCTCTTTAAGACCTGTACAGAATAGTACCAATAGAATTTAGAGTTCCTATCAAATGACCTCTACCCGACTTAACTATTTGAAATCATTATATGGTAATTTCTCATAATTTCGTGTGCATTGAGAATCTGAGCATAGCTTAACCTATTGAAATTATTGGATCTGGAAAAATATTTTTGTTGTTGACAAATAAAAACTGAAGAGTTGTTTTCAGGTCATGATTGTCAAAACAGAAAAAATAGGTGGTCTATCCGTATGGACTGACCAAAACTCAATGAACGGAAAGACGACTGTTACCGTTTATTGCGAGTATCGTCCTGTCGTTAGTTTTGATCTCGGAAAGATAAACGAACGAAGACTCGCTGTCGTGCAGCTTGTCGAGCTTGGTTATTGTAAAAACAGAGTTGCAGGCAAAATCTGTGGGTTTCATCGCAATACGGTTGGCAAGCTGCTACGCACCAAAAGACTTCTCGGCATTGAGGCTATATTTGAGGATAACCGCGGACCTAAAGCTCCATGGAAATATATTAACAGCATCCGCAAAACCATCAAGAAGCTCATCCGTGAACATCCTGACTGGACAGATAAGCAGATTGCAGATGCTGCGGCAAAGCAGCTTGAAACGACTATTTCCAGAAGCGCCGTGGCCCGCATCAGGATAGCAAATCAAGATACAGAGATTGAACGGCCTACAAAACAGGTAGTCCCTACAAAGCAATGCAGGTTTGGAAATACCGCCATATTTTGCTTTGCAACCACCTGATTTTTCGCCATGTATTGCCAGAAGCTATGAGATGTAACTTATTGAAATTATTGACCCGCATTGTTTTGTAGGGACCACCCAAATTTTCAACGCACTTCTTCTGCTGTTGAGGAGAGGAACGGTTGTTTATCTCAAATGCATCATAATGGCAGAGGCATTTCAATTAAGCGATTAAAAGCATTAACTGTTATTCATAACTTTGGCCTAACGAGACCCGTCAGATGCTGTTGTTCCATCGGGTCTCGTTAGGCCAAAGTTATGAATAAAGGTTTAGAACAATGATCCCAGGCGCATCCTTCTGATTTGCGATATCTCTCAACATGACACCGATTTTCATTGACAACCTCAAGTAAGCCAATGTAAGATTATGCTTACATTTGTTTCAAAAAGCTCTCATCACGCATTTTTAAAATCTTAGCGGGCAGTCCCCCACATATTGCTCTCGCAGGAAGGTTTTTGTTGACGACCGCGCCCGCGGCAGCAATACTCCCGGTACTCATGGTTACCCCACCGAGGACCGTGACGTTTGCACCAAGCCAAACGTCATCTTCCAATCTGACTCCGCCGTCATATTTGATTCCCTGCTGCCACATGGGAATATCCAAACGATCTGTATGATAGTTGCCACCCCCAATAATATAGCATCTGGGGCCGATGATTGCATCTGAACCGACGCATACTGGATTTCCTTGAGTTGAATGAATTATCGTTTGTGCGCTGATGCCTGAGCGAGCTCCAATTTTCACAGTGCCGTTTTTACACGAAATCATCACGTTGCTTGAAAGTATCACATCATCCTCTATAGCGATAACTTTATCCGTCTTTTCATTGCGAGCATCAAGAATACACCCTTCGCTTATAACCACTTGATTTCCGAGATGTATCCGTTTCGGATGGCGAAGAATAATATTTGCCGCAAAAACAACTCCTTTTCCACATGTTCCAAAAAGCCGAGGCCAGAAGGCTTTTCGCAGAAGGAGGCCGGCCGCTCCGGGTATTGGACCAAGCAACATACAGCATTCATAGTAGAAAGTGGTTCGAAGAGACTTACTGCCCACAACTACATTCTGATATCGAGACAATGCCGAGCCGCCTTTGGTCACGGCGCTATGTGTCTTTAGTTGACCAGCAATCGGTCGGCTATTATTGCACACCGATATCATACCCCAATAAAACTAACTTTTTCATAGAACACATACGCAATAAATCAATTTCACATGAGATCATCGATAAATTCCTTCATCGAATCAACTGTTTCATTTTCAAAATAGAGCCTGTACCAAATCTCCAGATTTATCAAAACCCATAAACGGTAATTGTGGTCTGCCTTCCCTGAAATATGTTCTTCGAGAACATGGTGCATATAGTTGCGATCGAAAATTCCCAGCTCAACAAATCGAGATTGTTCGAATAGATTTTTCAAGAATGTTTTGAGCTCCGTCCTCATCCAGATGCCGAGTGGGAACCCAAATCCCACTTTTTTTCGATGGATGAGCTGCCTGGGAAGATAACGAGCAGCCAATTTTCTCAACAAATATTTTAGCCTGCAACCTTTTAATTTCAACTCTGCAGGAATGGAGGCTGCATATTCCACTACCTTATAGTCAATAAGCGGAGCCCGACTTTCCAGAGAGTGAGCCATTGTCATCCGGTCTACCACAACAAGGAGATGATCGGGCATGCGAGTCATCAGATCTGTATAAAGCATCCGGTCTACGAGGTGCTCCACATTAGAAGATTCAAAGTGGACCAGAATTTTATCGAGCGAATCGTAATCTTCTATCTTGCTTTTTGCGTGTTCAGTAAAAAGGTATTGCTTGGCTTCCTGGGTAAACCGGAGAAAACCCATGCTCTGAGCATAACGCTCCCCATGGCTGAACAAAGACATCTCGTCCACCCAGGCGGCTTTTTGGGCAAAGCTCTTATAGGCAAAAGATTCAGGAATACGTTCGATGATTTTTTTCATGACCATTCTGCGGAACCATTGAGGAAGTAAACAGTAATAGTCAACCAAACGGTTTCCCACAAAGCGGTCATAGCCCGCAAAATTTTCATCCCCACCATCGCCGCTAAGAACCACTTTCACCGCTTCGCTTGCAACTTGTGAAACCAGGTAAACGCCCACCGCAAAGGGATCAGAAGGTTCATCCATGTGGTAGATCATCTTGGGGATCAGATGGATAAGATCAGCGCTGACAATTCTTTCATGGGCCGCCAGCCCATACCTGTCAACAACCATTCGGGCATACGGAAGTTCATTAAATCCGTGTTCTTTTACACCGATGGAAAAGGTCGGGAAGGACTCGCCAGTCAAAGTTGCCATCATGGCACAAATCGTGCTAGAGTCAAGACCGCCGCTTAGAAAAGCGCCTATACGTACATCGCTTAACAGGTGCATTTGAACAGTTTCGAGCAACAAAGAATTTAATCCCTCCACGATTTCATCTTCGTTGTTGGGAAATTTGTTGTTGAAATTCAAATTCCAGTAGCGTTTGACGGTGATAATTCCATTTTCTAAAAAAAGAGATGTTGCTGCAGGAAGTTTCTGGATTCCCTTAAACAAGGAATAATGATCGGGGATAAACCTCAAGGAAACATAGTGCCAAAGCCCATCCATATCAAGTTCCGGTTTGATGAGGCCGGAGGCAAGGATACTTTTCACTTCAGAAGCAAAAAGAAAAACGCCGTCTGCCTGATAGAAAAATAAAGGCTTCTGTCCCATGTGATCGCGAGCGAGAAAAAGCGAGCGTTTTTCCTTATTCCAAATGGCAAACGCAAACATGCCGCGCAAGTATTTGACACAGTCGCTCCCATACTCTTCATAAAGATGAAGGATTACTTCCACGTCAGTGGCAGTCTTAAAGGTATGTCCATACGAGATCAATTCTCTTCTGAGTTCAGGACTATTGTAAATTTCTCCATTGCAAATCAAGTAGAGCACATTGGATTCATTAGAGATCGGTTGCCGACCCTTAGTGAGGTCAATGATGCTTAAGCGTCGCTGACCCAAAGAGATAAAGTCGTCATGGTAATACCCGTGTTCGTCAGGGCCACGATGAGACAGAACCTCCGTCATTTTTGTGATCGCGTTACGTTTGTCTGGTGATATAATTCCTGCTATTCCACACATGAAAATCTTCCTTCAAGACCATTGCGAAAATATTACTTTTTCGCCCAAATTCTATCTCAGGCTATATTGAAGCTCAAAATTCAAAGAAAAGAACTAACGAATCGAAATAATTAATCCTTTTATCATTTTAGAGGTATCCTTCATTTTTATACCACGACGCTGTTTTTCTTAATCCTTCGTCAATATCCACTTTGGGCTGGTACTTGAGATCGCGTTTTGCCTTGTCAATTTTAAAGGCTCTATTCTGCTTGTACCAATCTACCCTTCGAGGAAAAATAGGAGGCGTAATGCGAAAAGGTTTACAGACTTTTTCGCAGATGTGCCCCGCTATTATCAAGGGTAGGAACGGAAAATGAGGAATTTTGACGTTCACATTGAGCGCTTTGCCCACCTTGCGGACCAGTTGTTCAATTTCTATGTATTCTTCATCGGCAATAAGATAAGCTTCGCCATGCCCCTTGCCATTTTCCATAGCCAGCATAAAAGCATCAATTAGATTGTCGATGTAAAGGGGATGGTACAAGGTTTTACCGTTTCCGAACATCGGGAAAATTCCTTTTGCCACTCGTTTGAAGATCATAAAGAAGCGCTCCGGATCACCCGGTCCGTAAATAGCAGCAGGTCGCAAGATGACTGTTTTCATGCCTTTTTTGAAGTATTCATTGACAACAGGTTCAGCATCATATTTGGTTTGTTGATAATAATCAGCCGCATGAATAGGGGCATCTTCTCCACCGGGGGGGTGATCAATGTTTCCGTGTACACCACAGGTGCTACAGTAGATAAACTTTTTAACTTTTTGATCAAAGGCTGCTTCCAAAACATTCCTGGTACCCTCTATATTAATCTCTCTATAGTAGCTGTCAGGAACATCCAGTTCACGAAAGGCTGCGGCCAGATGGTGGACCACATCCACGCCATCCATGCATCGGTTGACGATCTCTTGATCTGCTATGGTACCAATCACGACCTCCGCACCCCAATCTCTCAAGTCTTGAGTCCTTACCCCCTCCTTGTAGTCAAGAGCAACCACCTGATATCCTTTGTCTAACAATCTGCTGACCAACGCCTTTCCTGTAAAGCCAGTCCCACCGGTAACCAGTACTTTCATTGTTGCTTCCTCTATGTCTATTTTTGTATCATATCCGATTCTTTGCTTTCAATTTAGGTTCAAGTATATTTGTGATAACTTTTTTCCATTTGCAGCCCACGAAAAATTCTCATGGACTCTTTTGCGGTTCTGTTCTCCAATAGACTTTACCAGAGCATCATTTTTCAATGCCCACACAACCTTCTTGGATAGATCCTCTGAATCACCAGGTTTTGCAAAAAAACCATTTTCTGGTAAGGTCGTTCGATTATTCAAGGTATCAAAGCATACAACCGGTAGCCCAGCTCCCATGTAATTAATAATCTTCCCACTTCCCTCGCCTGCTTCATCGACTTTTGGATCTATTGCTACATCAGCAATTGCAAGATATTTTGGAAGTTGAAAGTAATCCACTTTGCCGGCAAACTGGACAAAATCGTCAATCTTAAGGTTTTTCGCCCTCTCCTTGCTGGGTTTCACAGGATAGCCGACGATCAGGAAACGCACATTTTTATACTGCGTGATGATTTTGGGAATAGCATTTAAAAAATAATCGATTCCTTTGGATCGCATCAAGGAACCAGTGTATATAACTATTTTCTTCGATTTTGGGAGGCCAAGCTGCTTTTTAAATGCCCCATCTTTTTTACACTGAAAGAAATCCGGATAAATGCCATCTATGATGGAGGTAACTTTGTGTGCGGGCACCTCCATTTTAGATTTTATGAACTGTGTAGCGGACTCAGAGCTACATACAAAATAATCCGGCAGTTTGCAAATGAGTTTTTCAAGAGTAAAAAAGAGTGTCTTTAACAGCCTTAAGTTTCTCAAAAAGCCGTAAGTTTCAAGCTCTCCGGTCAGGCTGCCTTGCACGTCGAATATAACCGGAATCTTCCTTCCCGATAGGAAAACGCTGACTACCTTCCCGATCAGTGCCCCCTCGTGCAAATGACCGTGGATGATGTCTGGTTTTTCTTTGAAACAGGTTTGAATGCTTGTCCACAAGAGCAGAATATCGAGATATAACTTGTGCCAGGAGGAACCTGCGTCAAGTTTCTTATACCATGGAATATTGATGATCCGTCTTATCTTTAGATTTTTAATGTCTTTGCCGTTATGGTAGGTGGTCAGTACAATTTCATAGCCCTGAGCTTGGAGAGCCCTGATCTCTCCCAAGATTCTCATATGACAGCCACGATCGGCAAAAAAAGGTGTTGGAGCTATGTGCAATATTTTCAAAGGATTCTTACTGTATGGCATATTAATGATTATGGACGCGGATCCCTATGGAGATGGAGAGAATACCTCTCTGACCTCCATCAATTCCCTTTGAATTTTCTGAGCATCCCAGCCCAACTCACCAGCCATAGTATAGGCGCAAGTTTGAAGGGCGGCTTCTCCTGGATCACCCACTGTGCCAAGACCGGTTCGCCTGAATACCACATCTGTTAATTTCTGAGCCATCTCATCCCGGACAGCATGGATAACCTGGGCATTGATGATGGGCAATTGCGCGTGTATCGTTTCGCACCAACCAGGATTTTTGTCAGCGTGACCAAGTACCTTGGCATAGGCTGTACCGTAGTTATAAATGAGGTTACGTGTAATGTCCTTCTTTAACCTTGAAGCATTTCTTTCCGTTTCTGCGAAAAGAAAATCATTGAACCGTTCTATCTTGCCCCCATGAATAGGAGTCTTTTCGGTAAGACATTCCGGTGGCTTATATCCGAGCTTCCTAAAAACAAGATTAATGGTTCTTTGGGCCAGTTTTCTGGCCGTCGTATATTTAACGCTAAGTGCACTAATCAGACCGTCTATTCCTTCATTTGTACTATGGTCAACGATTTGATCTTTTCGAGCTCCCTGATATGCGTCACCAACGCTTCTTTTTATATCGTCGGGGTATAATCCTCCGTAAAAAAATGCAACATCTTGCCTCTTGAGAGAGGCAGCAGGGTAGGCCGCATTAATTTCTTGGAGTAAGCCCAAAATGTCTCGCTCGGTCACCATTTTGTCATCCGGCCTTCCTTCAAAGGGTACATTGGTGGTCCCTATTAGGGAATGATTTCGCCAGGGGATAATAAAAAAATGGCGGCCTCCCCGGTTCACCAGAGCACCAGCATGACTATGCTTAGTAGCCAGGGCGAGAGCACAATTTTTTGTCAAAGAACGGGTTATGATGTGAATACCCTTTGAAAATTGCAGATTAACGCGAGGCTCGACTCTTTTCAAAGGCCGCAGAAGAGAGTGCATCCACGGACCAGAGGCATTCAGTACAACCCTTGCCTGGATATCGAACTTTTCTCCCGTAATGGTATCTTCAGCCTTTACCCCGGTAACGCGGTTATCCTTTTTGTGAAACTCCTTCACTTTTACATAGTTAACCAAATCCGCGCCTGCATTGTTTGCAGTTAGTAAAAAAGAAAGCGTGAGACGTTCTGGGTTGTGCATCTGGCAATCATAGTAAAGGATACCACCGGTGATACCTACTCTATCTATATCGGGGAATAGCTCCAACACCTTATTTCGAGAGAGCACGCGGTGTCGTGGAATAGTCTTCTCAGGAGCTTTCGAATTGTTCTTATCCAAGCCCAGCAGATCATACAACGTCATTCCAAGAGTTAAGATTTCCTTGCCTTTCAGCAAATGGCCATAAGTCGGAATCAGGAATGGGATTGGATGGACAAAATGAGGGGCTATTTTTTGGAAGACCATCCTTTCGTGTAAAGATTCACGAGCGCGGTGTAATGCACCGTACTGCATGTATCGCAGCCCCCCATGGATGATCTTTCCTGAAGCTGCTGATGTGGCGGAGCCGAAATCTACCTTGTCCACCAACGCAACAGAAAGACCACGAAGACTCGCATCCCATGCTGCGCAGGCACCGGTAATGCCGCCCCCAACAATAAGCAAATCATAGGTGGTGTTAGCCAATTTGTTTAGATTACGTTGCATTTTCCTTGTTTTTTAAATTAGTTTTTCGATAGTGTATTCTTTTTTGTGGCGCCCGTGAGTAAAGGCGATGATTTCACCCAAAAGCCCGGCACTTGCTGTTTGCACACCAAGGACCATAAAAAATATGGCCAGCAGAAGTGCAGGACGATCACCGATAGGATAACCCATAAAAAATTTTTCAGCGAAAACGTAAGAAGCTATGAATAAGCCGATCAGCAAGGAGCCCAGCCCGATGGAGCTGAAAAAGCGTAACGGCTTTTTAATGAACCGGGTATTGAAGAAAAGAGTAAAGATATCAATTAATCTAGTGACATAGTCTGATAAAGTGTAAAAGCCGGTTTCGCCTCGCTCCTGATAGTGTTGGCAATTGACTTCCCTGGTTTTAAAACCTTTCTGTGCTGCAACAATCGGCAAAAACCGGTACATGTTGCCGTAGATCTTTGTCTCTTCGAGAACCTCTTTGCGGAATATTTTGACTGTACAGCTCAAATCGTGCAGATCAGACTTTATTAAGGTGCGTACCAGGGTATTGAAAATCCTGGATTGGAACCTATTGAACGATGGATCAACTCTGCCTTGCCGCCAAGGGCTGATGATGTCGGTACCTTCATCTAAAGCGTCAAGTGATTTGTTAAAAGAATCGTTTGTTATCTGCTGGTAGGAGCCACAAGCGACAATAATTTCTCCACTGCTTTCCTTAAAACCTGCCTGCAAACAAACCGCCTGTGTTGTTTTTGCGTTGAATTCAAATGCCTTAATTGCATGGTTGAAACCTTGAAGTTTTATTAATTGATTTCTCAAGAAACCGCCCGTGCCGTTGGCCATGATAATGATTTCAAAAGAATCCTCCCTTGTAGAAAAAACGTGATGGAGATTTTCAATAAATTGAGGGAAGTCCGCGTGGGAATCTTCGAGTAGTATGATGATTGAATAGTTCATAATTGACGCATGGCGCAGAGAGCAAAGAGCCATGCGCTATGCCCCTTGTCCTATGCTCTCTGCGCTATGCGCTTTTTGGTTACTTCGGGCATCCGTGTATGTGAGAGATCGCTTGTGCTTACGACCAACTCACTTACTACACCCAGCGTCAATAGATGCGCAACGGCCATTCCGGTTAGTGCTGTGGCAACCATGAAGAAAATTGCTTTGCCTGCTGTCCATTGCAAAATCAGAGCTAATAAAGCCAATCCCCCAAAAAACAGAGTCAAAAAAAGGAAAGGAACGGCACAGAGAACAAAGCCCTTTAACGGGTTTGAAGAAAAGCGGATGATCAGATTCATGGCAAAGATATCGCTGAACACCTTGAGGATCCGCTCGAAGCCGTATTTTGAAACTCCGTATTTGCGAGAATGATGTTTGACAGGAACTTCCGTCACCCTGGCTCCGGTCATACTGGCCAGGGCAGGGAAAAACCGATGCATCTCGCCGTATGCCTTTAACGATTTGACGCATTCAGCGCGATAGGCCTTCATGGAACAGCCATAATCGTGCAGGCGTATGTGAGTGGTTGATGAAATAATTGCATTGGCAACTCTGGAAGGAAGCACCCTGAAAACGTGATCTTTACGATCTTTGCGCCATCCGCTGACGATGTCATAGCCTTCCTCAATTTTTTCCAGCAACATGGGAATATCTGAAGGATCGTTTTGCAAATCCCCGTCCATGGTGACGATGATTTCGCCTTTGGCATAATCAAAGCCGGCGACCATTGCACTGGTTTGGCCGTAATTACGACGAAATTTAATGGCCCTGAGCTGGGGGGTGGTCTTTTTCAAGCGTTCTATGGTCTCCCATGTCCTGTCTGTGGATCCATCATCGACAAGGATGATCTCATAAGCAAACTCAAATTGCTTCCCCGCTTCAAAGAGTTCTGAAAGTAACTTTTCAACAGATTCCTCCTCGTTATAAAGGGGGATGACTATGCTTAGGTAGAGACATGTTGTTGGGTTGCTTGGGTTATTAGTTCTTTTAATCTTTACTTGAGATAAATCATAGTGCATTGAAATCACTGTACTAATAGGTATTGATAAACTTTGAGTTTGAAAAATTCAACGATAAGCTCTCTCAGAAACGCTTTGGCGTCCGATTCTTCTATAAGCAATGAAGTATTCTGATTCTTCAAAAAATTACCAAAGCTGATTTTTAGCCTGTGAGTATGATAAGGAGAAGAAACTAATATCAAGCTTTTGTACCCCCTATTTTTTATTAGGGAAGATATGCCTTTTGCTTCCGAGAAAGTACCAAAGAACCCTTCTTTAATTTTTATGGCTTCAACATATTCCGCAGGAACCCCGAATTCTTTGAGTTTAAGTAAAGACCATTCGTCGTTGGTTAAATTCCTTCTTAGAGATTTGCTGTATTCCGTTTTTCCAGGCCTACTTAAAATCCATATTTTTTTGCATATTCTTTTATGAAACAGTTCAGAAGCTGTTTTGTAGTTGAGCTCAAGACTTCTTTGGGAGCCGCTCAATACATATATTGCATCAACCTTTGCCCTTGGGGCTGGTGGGTTAATGCGAATCAATTTATCTGATAATAAATATTTTAAGTCTGCTCTAAAATGGCTTGCGCTATTGCTGTTTAACCATATAAAAAACAAGATAAAGGCTAATAACGCGCTGAATACAATGAAGAATATAGGCTTTGAAAAAATGCGATGGTTGTTTTTAGAATCTATTCCAGAATGTTTCCTTTACCTTCTGGGAGATTTCTTTTGTCAGATTTTCTGTGATTCCTTTATGCGTTGGGAGCGTGATCAGTTTGCGTGAGATCTCAAACGTACCAGGTGTCTGTGCCTGATGATTTGCGATGTAAGGCTTGATTGTATCCTCATCGGCAATTGCCTTTGGATACATGCGTCTGACACCAAGTCTTTTGAGTTTCCCCGGTATCTGACCTTGCTTTGCCATTAAGGGAAATCTCGTATATACAGCTATTCCACCTTCTGGAATCGGTATGACACACTCATCGTCAAACGCTTTTTCGTATGTCTTTGCAATATGACGTCGGTGTGTATTTAGCTCATCCAGTACCTCCATGGATTTTTCTGCAAATTTTTGCATTACAAAAGGCATAGCTGAAACATCAAAATTAGGATCAAATATGGTTTCACCGAGACCCAATGGAAGCATTTCTGGTATCCAGTAGAACGATGGTTTTGACATTACTTGTGAGACAGCAGTGGACATTAGTGAAACATAACCTTTGGTTTTTGGTTTCAAATCAAGCGCTGAAAGCACATTTGTATCTTTTCCAACTAATGCCCCTCCAGTACCTAATGGCAGGGGTTTTCCCCGGCCAAAGCTATAAAACCCAAAATCGCCCATTGTCGCAAGGAACCGTCCATTCAGGGTGCCACCAAGGGCCTGAGCTGCATCCTCTATCAGATATGCGCCCATGCTCTCTGCTATCTGCGTCAGTTCATCAACGGGTGTGGGTATGCCAAAAAGGTGCTGGAATATCATGGCCAAGGTCTTTTCAGAAAAATTCGCCTTTACTGAATCCAGGTCTGGCACAAAGGTGCGGGGATCAAGGTCATAGATAGCAATTTTAAGCCCTGCCCTGGCAACAGATGCTGCCACTGAATAGCATGTATAGCCTGGAATGAGAACTTCATCGCGTGTGTCTTTTTTACCTTTATTCAGAGCTACGAGAAGCGTGGTAAGAAGAGACCTTCCACTGTTACCAAGCACACATTTATTTACTTTTAAATAGTCGCATAAAATTTTTTCGCAATTAACTTCGGAATGAAACAATGAATCAACAATGGTATGTAAAGAAATTTTTGTTTCGGCTGGTGGATACCAAGCTATTTTTTTGAGAAATTTGTTCATTGATTATTATCTTAGGAACCCCCATGCCCTGCGGGCACAACAAAGCATGAAACACTTGCAAAATTGAACGAATGGTCATAACTATCACATTTTTTATCATCCATAATAAAATTAGGAGGATAGCTATG
>JABZFQ010000375.1 GCA_014237365.1 Desulfobacteraceae bacterium
TCGTTTGGGGTGAGGTATCCCGAGAGCTTCCTTGCGGTAGCAAAAAAGGGATTGAAATAATTAGCCATCAGAAATATGTTTCAATGATTATAGATAGTTACGATGTCGAGAGAGCTCGAGAGATGACGATTGACAGCTAATGGCTAACCGCACAGGTTGCAATTTTTTGAAATATCAATGTATTGTTCTATGCTATAACAGCCTGAAGAGAGAATGAATCATGAAAACGGAAATTGATCTTTATTTAATCATATTTTTAAGCGGTATTTTGATCGTTGCCGCTGTTAATGACTTGCTGTTTCAGAAGATTCCCAACCTCCTGGTCTATCCGGCCATGGCTGTCGCCCTTGGATATCATTTTGTGATGAACGGTCTGGATGGTTTGCTCTTTAGTACAGGCGGCCTTGCTCTGGGAATAGCCGTTCTTATCCTCCCCTATATGATGGGAGGTATGGGAGCGGGGGATGCCAAGCTCATGGGCGCTGTTGGCGCTATTCTTGGCATTAGAGGGGTGTTCATTGCCTTTTTATTTACCGCTATTGCCGGCGGGATATACGCGCTGATACTTCTTCTGGTCCGGCATCAAGCTTTTAAGGGTTTTTGGCAACGACATGCAGCAACCCTGAAAACATTTATATTTACAGGACAATTCATTCCAATCCCCGGAGACAGTAATGAGAGAAAACCAAAGCTGTGCTATGGCATAGTCATCGCCATTGGAACGCTGTTTTCGGTCTTTTTAGAATTTTCGGGATACTACACGTTCCCGATCTGATAATATACTTAAATATATACAAAAAAGGTTGCATTCTATTGGTTTTATGTTAAAAGAATTATTTAGTTGCTGGACGAAAACTAAAAACACCTGAAATTATAGTCAGTTGGATGCTATTCTCAAATCATCGAAGATTTTTAGCAATTAGCCTTTTGCTAAGAGCTAAGGAACGGGGACGAAATAACTTCCACAAGTAGGCGCATAGATTTGGGTCAAATTTGTTCGATCTCAAATCACAAAAGTTGATAGAATAGCAAGCTATTTCAATATTTTTGTGATTTGAGATCGGGCAAAGGTGGCCTGAAGCTGTGATGCATAGTTGGGGAAGTTATTTCGTCCCCGTTCCTAAGGACTAAAAGCTAACCGCACAGGTCGAATTGTTTTGAAATCAACAACAAGAAAGGAGGCACACCGTGGGAAAATGGAAGGCAATTATTCCCCTTGCGCTGGCCTTAGTGATTGCTTCATCTGTCACTATTTTTGTGTACAGATGGTTAAAAGTCCAGTCGACTCCGAAAGAAATTAGTAAAGTGAGATCTAAAACAGCGCCTGTTGTAGTGGCTATGGAAGGTGTGCCATGGGGGACAAAACTTGAGCCTAAAATGCTAAAAACACTCTCCTATCTTAAAGACACTCTCCCGCCAGGCAGTTTTTCAAATCCGGAATTACTAACAAATAGAGTTCTTATCAGTTCTCTGAGACCCAACGAACCCATACTGGAAAGTAAATTGGCTCCGGATAGCGTGACTACAGGGGGCATCTCAGTGGTTGTAACACCAGGGAAACGCGCGCTGGCTCTAAAAGGTGACAAACTACTCGGACTTTCCGGCATGATCAGACCGACCAACCGGGTAGATATCCTGCTTACGACAACTAATCCATGGAACAAGGAGAAAACTACCAAAACAGTATTTGAAAATATTCTTGTTCTTGCAACAGGAGTAGAAATCAGAAGGAACAAAGAAGATGGAAAACCCTATCCGGTTGACGTTTACACTCTGGAAGTCACTCCTGAGGAAGGGGAAAGGCTGGTTCTTGCGACTACCATGGGAAAACTCCAGTTTGCTTTGAGAAATATCACAGACAAAGAGATCGTCCTGACGAATGGAGCCAGTATTCCCGAAGTCATCACTTCGTTCCGTCCCAAAAAGCATAACCCGACTTTCGCAGTGGAAATAATTGAGGGCGGCAATGTGACCAAAAAGAACTTTAAACTCTAAAATAAGGAATG
Source organism: Desulfobacteraceae bacterium (assembly GCA_014237365.1). Lineage (GTDB taxonomy): Bacteria > Desulfobacterota > Desulfobacteria > Desulfobacterales > ETH-SRB1 > B13-G4. Next base: position 2,007 of record JABZFQ010000375.1, read on the forward strand.
GGGACGAAATAACTTCCCCAAGTAGGCGCATAGCTTTGGGTCAAATTTGTTCGATCTCAAATCACAAAAGTTGATAGAATAGCAAGCTATTTTGATACTTTTGTGATTTGAGATCGGGCAAAGGTGGCCTGAATCTGTGATGCATAGTTGGGGAAGTTATTTCGTCCCCGTTCCTAAGGATGATATTTATATGTTCCTGTCAAAAAAATCCTGCAAAAAGGGAACCGTATCTCTTATTATCATTACGCTTATTTTGCTGGTTTTTTCCGCGATATCTTCCCATGCAGCAGATTCCGAACTCCCGGAAACCGAGAAACCCAAAAAACTCCAATTAGTGGTTGGGAAATCGATTATTTTCAAAAACTCCAAGCCAGTCAATCGCGTTTCCATAGCTGATCCTGCAATCGCCAAAGTTGTTCTCCTTTCTCCCACCGAGATTTATCTTATCGGGAAAACCGCAGGAATTACCAACTTAACCATATGGCAAAACAAAAAGATTTACGCTATCTATGATCTGGAAGTGGATTACGATATTTCAAGGTTGAAGCAACAGCTACATAATGTTCTCCCTGATGAGAAGAATATTCGTGTCATAGCAACGCATAATTCCATTACCCTTTCGGGCAGGATATCCAACACAAACAATCTTTCCCAGGTTATGATTTTGGCTAAAGTGTATGCTCCTGGTGGCACTGTCCACAATTTACTTAAATTAGAGGAGGTACACCAGGTCATGCTGGAGGTAAGAATAGCCGAGATGGCAAGAGCGGTGACTAAGGAACTCGGAATCAACTGGACATATAACAGGGGAGGAAGTTTCGATCTTGGTGTGCTAGGGGATTTACCTGAACAGCGTGGCGTTTCCATTACGTCGGAACTAAGTTCTCTTTTTTTTCGGTTTGACAGGGGGATATCGACCTGGGCAGGCTTTATTGACTTGTTAAAGCAAAACGGTCTGGCCAAGATCCTGGCGGAACCAACGCTGATCACTTTAAGTGGGCAGAGTGCAACCTTTCTGGCGGGCGGGGAATTTCCAATACCAGTATCCAATGAGGATGGCATTGGTATCGTATACAAAAACTATGGAGTAAGTCTTGATTTCACACCAATTGTACTTCCCGAGGGCAGAATCAGAATTAAAGTCACGCCTGAGGTATCTGAAATCGACTTTTCGGTTGCCGTGTTGATCGGAGGATATCCAGCACCGGGATTACTCACGAGAAAGACTTCGACCACAGTAGAACTTGCAGACGGCCAGAGTTTTGCCATAGCCGGTCTTCTAAAGGATACGGTTCAAGACAGCATCAGCAAATTCCCATTCCTGGGCGATATCCCCGTTCTGGGAATGCTTTTTAGAAGCCGGGCATTTCAGAAAAGAGAAACAGAACTGATCATTATTGTCACGCCCCGCCTTGTAAAACCTTTTGATCTGGAAAAACAGACTCTGCCGACCGATTTCTATATAGAGCCTGATGACACGGAATTTTATATCCTGGGATTAATGGAAGGATTGGAGAAAAAACAGCCCTCGACTATAAGAGGGAAATTTGACGGACATTTTGGACATGGCATGCCGTATCCTGATTAAAGTATTCAGGGGTTCAGGGTTCAGGGGTTTAGTTCAGGGTTAAGAGGATCAAGGAGGATACAATGTTAACCAGATGTTTTATATTAATCGGATTGATAGCGACGCTATTGATTTCTTCAGGCTACGGAGTAAAGGAGACGATGCTGGATAGAAATTGGGGAAAGTCTTTTGAATTAGCAAAGTCTAATCAGATCTTAAACAAACCAGACGAGCAGGTGACAGAGACAAATATTGGAAAATACAGGGGATACAGCGAAAAACAAACATCGAATAAGTTGGAGAATAGCACTATTCAAAGCAAGTAGAATAAAAACTATTATAACCGTTTACGGTTTACAGTTATCGGTTCACGGTTGAAAGAAACAGAAGGTAGAGGAGAATTGTGGGGTCATCTTTTGAAGATTTAGAAGTTTGGAAAAAATCTTGTAGGTAATCAGTACATCTTTATAAATTATTAAGAGATTGCCGTGATTATGGAATGAAAGATCAAATGCTTCGCTCATCTATATCTTATTCCATCAAATATTGCGGAAGGAAGCGAAAGAAAGAGTATTCCGGATTTCCAACGGTTTATAAATATTGCACAAGGATCGGCTGCGGAGCTGAGAACACAGATTTATATTTCACGAGAGATTAATATATTTTCTGATTTAGATGCGAAAGAATTAATTCAAGAGTTGAAATCAATATCCACAATGCTTCAATCGTTGCATAGTTCATTGAACCGACAACCGTAAACCG
>JABZFQ010000368.1 GCA_014237365.1 Desulfobacteraceae bacterium
AACCACAGGGCGAAAGGGCAACCACAGGCGTTGCCCCTACGTTATTTGAAAACGAATTGTATCACATAATAGGGAACCATCATCAAGATGGCATTGTTTTATTTTGGTTACACTCAAGTTGTTTTTTACCGAACCCTAAGTTTAGCCAACAGGGTGATAGTACGTAGTCGAAGATTTCGACTGATAGTGAAATTATTTATCTGAAAAGTCTATAGTGGAATACTGAAAATTTTAAGGGTCTATATGGGCAAAAAAAATTTAAAAGAAATCGAAAATATATTGGCTCAAGAGATTGCAATAATTTTATCTGTTGATCCGTCCAGGGTTATAAAGGATATTCCTCTTCATGAAATGGGGATTGATTCCTTGAGCTTTGTAGAACTCCTTGTGTTTATAGAAAAAACATTTAACATAAAGTTGATGGAATCAGGGTTAACCAGGGAAGATTTTAGAACGATTCGTTCCCTGGCATCATCTATTCGGGTTCAGAGTGAGTGAAGGTTAACCTAAAGAAAGGCAAGCATGAACGCTTGCCCTTAAGGAACGGGGACGAAATAACTTCCCCAATTAGGCATCACAGCTTCAGGCCGCCTTTGTTTGATCTCAGATCACAAAATTATTGAAATAGCTCGCTATTCCTTCAACTTTTGTGATCTGAGATCGAACAAATTCGACCCAAATCTGTGCGCCTACTTGGGGAAGTTAATTCGTCCCCGTTCCTAAAGGATGAGTAAAATTAATTTTTCCAGAAAAAAACGTTATTTGTCGGGAATAGACTGGATTATTCATGCGCTTGACTACATTACCAAAAAGGCGATCGGTACAGGGAATACTTCTCAGATAGTTCTCGAATTAGAAGGCTCTCTACAGGAAGATAAATTCAGAACCTGCCTTGATAGTTTAATAAAAAAATACCCTGTTTTGTATGGCAGGCCGTCCAGGAATTATAATCTTGCTCCTTACTGGAAGATTTTTTCGAAGAGGCAGTCCAGATTATTGCCGGTTAAAGTATACCACCTCGAATATATTAATCATACCAACATATTCAAACTCTTAGAACAAAAAGCCAACTTAAAGTTTATCAACGAGCAGGAACATTTATTTTTTCATCTTATACATGCCGAAAATAAAACTTATGTAGCTATGACTTTTGATCATCGTTTGTTTGATGCTCTTGGCGCTGAAGCATTCCTTGAAATGCTTCAGAATGAGTGGAAAAACAAGGATAACTCATTTTGCGATAAAAATATTATTGTTCCTGCGGAATCAGCACATCTTTGTAATTGGCGAAGAAAATTCATTGCGGGTCAACAGGCAAACCGTGCATTCTTAAAAATGAGTAAAAATGCTCCTCCGCGTGTTCTTCCTTTACCGGCATCGCTTAATAATCTTGGATTCAGGTTTAAAGTTATTCCCTTCGACAAATATCAAACCGATTTAATACTCGAAAATGCTTATAAGGATGCCGGCTATTTAATGCTCATGCCATATGTTCTTGCAAGTGCGATATGGGTTATCCATAGATTGTTCAGCAAGAGGAATATCAAGTCCGGGGATTATGTAGTACCTGTTTCTATTGATATGCGCCCGACAGATAAGGTTCAACAAGAAGTATTCTTTAACCATGTTTCTTTTCTATTTTTTATAATCCGCTCTGATGAAGCCGAGCATTTCCCTTTTCTTATAAAATCAATCAAACAACAGCTTTATGACCAGGTCAAATCAGGGCTGCCCAGCAATTTTCAAGAAGCAAGCTTATTAATGCGAATTTTACCTTTACCGATTCTAAGTAATATTATGCGTCTGTATTTAAAAGGCCAAATTGCTTCATTTTCATTCTCAAACGTTGGCGAAGGCGCGTATAGATCTTCAAATTTCATGGGTAAAAAAATACTGAACATTTTTCACATGCCGCGTGTTCCGGTCCCGCCAGGTCTGGGAATATTTTTTCACCAGTTTCAAAATAAATTAAATGTCGTTCTTTCCTTTTTAGAAGGCATATTAAGTGATAAAGAGGCAAATGAGCTTATACATACATTGCAATCCAGGCTTGGAGAGAAATGAAGTATAAAAAAATAGAGTGTGAAGTTCTCGTTGTCGGTGGCGGTGTTGCAGGGATAGCTGCTTCTATCAAAGCGGCACGCGAAGGCGCAAGTACAGTTCTAATAGAAAAAAACAATTTCCCGGGAGGAACAGGAATAACAGGTTTGCATCGTTTTATATGCGGATTATATGCCAATACAGAAGATATGCCTGATAAAATTCTTAATGAAGGAATTGCATCGGAAATATGTTCCATGCTGCAAGAGCTGGCCCCTGGAAAAATCCCGTTGCGTATGGGAAAGGTATATGTTCTGCCTTTTGCTACAAGCAACCTCATGTCAGTTCTCCGCTCATTGAGTGAAAAGGAAAAACAACTGGACATTTACTACAATACCGAAGCTGTCTCAGCCAAAACAGAAAATAATACTATTGTATCTGTAACCATCCAGAAGTTGAATAAAAAATTCAATATTATTCCGCGCGTAGTTGTAGATTGCAGTGGTGACGGAGTTATTATTAAACTGAGTGGTGCACGATATAGAACAACTCCTCCTGACCAGCACCAGCTCGCTGGTTATACATTCAGGGTAAATGGATTGAAGCATGTTGATGATATTCTGGCAGTGAAGGTACCATATTATTTAGCCAGGGCTGTAGAACAAAAAAAAATGCCCTTTTACCTTAAGTACACAACATTTACAGCCGGAGATACTGAAGATGAAGGATACTGCAAACTCAATATGCCTTCGGCAGGAATAATGGAAAGGGAAAAGCAGGCCAAAAAGGATGCCCTGTCAGTGCACACTTATTTAGCCAAAGTTTTGCCTGTATTCAATGAGTCTTACATAGTAGAAATGTCGCCTGAAGTCCTTGATCGCGAGGGGCCCCGTCTCTACGGAAAATATACCCTCACTGCAGATGATGTTATTACTGCACGAAAATTTCCTGACGGGATAGTTAAAAATGCCTGGCCTATTGAGCTTTGGGACCAGCAAAAAGGAGTTCGATATCAATATCTCAAGCCTGGTGAAAATTACGAAATACCTCTGCGATGTCTGGTAACAAAAAATATTAAAAACCTTTTCTGTGCCGGCCGCTGTATCTCGGTTACCCATGAAGCATTGGGCTCCACAAGGGTTATTGGGACATGCATATCGTTAGGTGAAAAAGCTGGCCGCGAAGCCGCGCACCGGTGATATAGAACAAAGGATTTCGACCTGTTCGGTAGCCATTAGGATTCGCCCAAAAATAAATTTACATTTTGATGCGCCGATCCATCCCGCATGACTGCGTTCCTAACCGAACAGCTCCAACTTTTTGAGAAGTTACGGATTTGACAGAAAATGCTTTGAAATCGCCCCAAATTTTATAATAGCCAACAATGAATATTGTTCACACAATAAAAAACGAAACAACCGGCTGCCTGGGAAAAATAGCGGTTATTGACGGTGAACGAAAGTTCTCATATAGTGATTTATTTACTGCCGTAGATTGCGTTGCGGCTGAACTGAGCGATCATGGTATCAGACCTGCTCGTCGTGTAGCATTTTTGTGCGGCGACAGTATTGATTATATTATTGTCAGCTTGGCGGTACTGTCTTTGCGGGCCGTTATTGTACCTGTATCTGCATCTCTTTCTCTGGATGAATTAGAACCGGTTCTTGAAAGAATAGATATAAATTATCTGATCTTTGATAAAGCAGTACATTTTCGCGACCAATCTGACCGTATTTTTACCGGCAGTTTTTTTGAAAAAGATTTTTTTTTGTATAAAAGAAAAGCAAAGGAAGAACTTCCTACAGATTATTATAAAATGAATCCAGCCTTCATAAGATTTTCATCAGGCACAACAGGCACAAGCAAGGGAATTCTTCTTTCACACGAATCTATCGTAGAAAGAACTGATGCCGCTGACAAGGCACTTAAAATTACAAAAGACGACGTTGTTATATGGGTTCTTTCCATGAGTTTTCATTTTGTTGTAACAATCCTGCTATTTCTCCGCCGCGGAGCAACAATAGTTCTTTGCGGCGGGTTGTTCCCTGAATCGCTGTTAGAAGGACTTACCAGTCAAAAAGGAACATTTATTTATGCTTCCCCATTTCACTACAATATACTTACTAAATCCGAAATGTTTAAACCTGAACTGTTTGCAAATATACGACTGGCCGTATCAACGGCAATGAAATTGCCTGATTGTCTGGCTCGTGATTTTTATGAAAAATTTGGATTAGAATTGATAGAAGCATATGGTATTATCGAAGTTGGGCTGCCATTTATTAATTCTTCCAGAGATCCTGTGAAAAGAGGCTCAGTTGGAAAAATTCTACCTGATTATGAAATTAAAATTGCGAACCAGGATAAAAATGGAATTGGCGAAGTTTACATAAGAGGTAAAGGAATGTTTGACGCATATTTTTCACCATGGCTTAGAAAATGCGATTTAATATCTGATGGATGGTTCAAAACCGGTGATATTGGAAGGCTTGATAGTGAAAAATTTCTTTATATTGACGGAAGAGAAAAAAATGTAATAAATTTTACGGGTATGAAGATCTTCCCTTATGAAGTAGAATCTGTTCTCAATCAGCATCCTTACATCAAAGAATCTTTAGTTTACGGGACATTATATGCTCAGTATGGTGAACTGCCATGTGCTAAAATTGTTCTTATGGATGATATTAAGACTGATTTTGATATAAATGAAATTCGCAAATACTGCTACAAACATTTAGCGCAGTACAAAGTCCCAAAAGAATTACACTTTGTATCAAATCTGGACAAAACAGCGAGCGGCAAACTAAAGCGGTGGAAGTAAAAGGCTTCGATAAACTGTTTTCAGGTACATCCCAACCGTTTGTTGCTTCTATCAAAATTGAGAAAAGTTGCATGTAAAATCACCGCATTTTTTTAAAATTGAATACTCGGATTATTTTTAGATACAATGAATTCAATGAGTTATAGATGGCTTAGATAGTTTTCGGCATCATCTGCATGGCTATCCGTCTAATTTTATCCAAAAAAATTCGTTAAAAATCACAAAATCTGACAGAGGAGTTTTATGGAAAAGAAATTAATAAAAATTATTAATCTTGAAAACGGGCTGGAATTGAAATTATATGATGCTTCCCGAAAATTGGCTGGTGACAGGTGGCTTGTTTCATTAATTGCCAGGATAGAAATTCCAACCAACGAATCCTTGCTTAAAGAGGATGCCTCCCCATCATTAAATGTTGACGAAATTAGAAAAGTTCTCGGGGAAAAATTGCTTTTTGAGCTGAAAAGGGAAAAAATTTTTATTGATGAGAAAAAAAAAGATAAAGTCATGAAAGAAATACAGGATTTGTTTTTGAGCAGCTCGCTTTCATATCTTTCATATTCAGATTTTCCCAAAAAGTATGTTTTAAAAAAATTTAATGAGAAAATTAAAAAAGATTCATGGTATAAGAATATTTAACCGTTTACGGTTGTCGGTTCACAGTTCACAGTTTTTCCAACCGTGAACAGCTAAAAGAATATGCCTTCTGCCTATTCACCTAATAGTAATAAAAGTTTCCCAAATGACTTAACGTTTTGTAATTATTGAACATCAGTGCCTAAAATGAGCTAAAGTATATTAAAGTGCCTAAAGTTAAGGAACGTGGACTAATTAACTTTGGCTTATCAATTAGCACGCCGAAGGCGTACCACCAATATTCATTTTTCAATCTAACACATTAAAATTATAGCATAATAATTCATTTGGGAAACTTTTAATAGTAATACCAAATTGTGTTATATTGTGAAATATTCTCGCCGATAGATTTTAATCTTTTTAGGTAATCATAAATTGAAACATCAGTGTAGACATAGGTGTCTGCAAGCGAAAGTTTTTTTTCCCACGGGTGGAATTCAAAGACTCTTCGGCCGTCAGGCAATATGGATATTACATCATGGTGCTGATTTGCCCTCAGGTAGTTTTTGCCAAGTCCAGGCACATTAAAGACTATCTCGTCCGTACGAACAGATCCTGGCAAAAGCCTGGCTTCTTCATTCTGTTCCTGCATCAACCTGGCAATTGGCACCCTGAAATTGTCAGTCTCTTCTTTTCCTTTTGTGTTAAAGGTGTAGTAAGGGGTTACTCCTATTAAACACAGATTCAGCCTTAACGCAACAGCTTCGAATTTTCTTGAATTATAGAAAGTATATACGAGTTGATTATTAACCGTTATCCCTGTGCTTCGAAATTTCTGAATTGCTTCTATTGTTCTGGGAGTAATTTCGTAAGAGTGCTCAAAATGAGTTACTATTAAAATTTCTCTTTTGCCAGGCTTATGAAATTTACTTATTTTTTCTATCAGTGAATCGGTTATTCTCATTGGAAGAGTTACGAGTGTACGCGTTCCTATTCTAATTCTTTCTATGTGTTTTATATGTGAAAGCTTTAAAAACAATTCTTCAATTTTTGTGTCTGATAAAAGAAAGGGGTCTCCTCCGGTTATCAAAATTTCTTTGATTTCTGGTGTTTCAGCTATCCACTGTATGGCATTTTTCAGCTTTTCTTTCGATAATACGGCCTTTCTAGAGTAAACATCTTCTATCTCCCAGTTTCTCTGACAATAAACACATATCTGGGGACATGTCATAATTGGTTTAAGAATCGCTATCATGGGATACCGACGGGTTATTCCTTCTATAGGAGATGTATCCCGCTCAAGCATAAAGTCCAAAGAAGATTCTTTATTTTCCTTCTTTTCTTTCAGTTTTTTTATATAATCAATGCTTGGAATAACCTGTGAGCGTATAGCATAGTCATTATTGCGGCTTGTATTATTGTCCATAAGCGAAAGGTAATATGGAGTTATGCCAAAAGGTATTTTGTATTTCCTTGCAAGTTTAACAGCATGGTATTCTTCATCAGTAATTTTAACTAGAGAATCCAGCATGTTTGCATTTCTTATTATATGACGTGTGTGCCATTTCCAGTTTTTCCAATCTGATTCAGTTGCATTAAAATGTTTTAATATCCTTGCTATATTATTATTTCTTTTTCTTATTATATCTTTATCAAGGCCGTCAGGATAGCGCTCTATAAATTTTTCTGCGGTTTTTCCCATGGTTGACAAATTGCTTGACCTCATTCTTGCGGCCCTTTTCCCCTTGTGTTTTACAAAAGCAGGAATTTTATCTGTATATACACCGGTTTTCCCTGTAATTCCTCTTATCAGGTGGTCAAGCTCTGCAAAAAATCCGGAACTGGGCATTTGAATTTGTTCAAAACTTTCTTTATGTAGCAAATCGTTGATGTATTGAAGCAGGCTGAACCCGGTAAGGCTTTCGTTTCTGGTGGACAAAATGTTCCTAAAAACCCGAATCGCATCTCTGGTCAATATCCATTCGAGTGGTGGAATAGCAGGATCATCATCAAATGTAGCCATCAACATATCGGCCAGGAATTTATTTATTTTCTTTCTTTTGATATCAATTGGATCTGAGGAAAATATAATTTCTTTTAACACCGGTGCTTCATTTAATATTTTATCAAGTCTGTTTCTGATACTTTCCTTTTTCATAAATCTATCCCAAAAAAACTAAAAAATATGTAAGGAACGGTTTTATGTTTTGATCGGGCATATCCACGAGTTGGGGAAGTTATTTCGTCCCTCTTCCTAATTATAAAATATCTGCGTGATAATTTTGCAGGGACTTAACTTTAGACTGTCCTTTCCTTCGAGCAGCAATTCCCTTTGCAGCAGCAAGAGCGGCGGCTGTTGTCGTAATATTCAGGATTTTATAATTAATAGCTGCTTTACGAATATAAGAATTGTCTGTTTTGCACTGTTTCCCGCTCGGTGTGTTTATTACGAGCTGAATTTCTTTATTTTTAATTGCATCAACAAGGTTGGGTCTGCCATATCCCAGTTTTGGGACAGGTTTTGAATCTATCCCATGTTCTGTAAAGAATTGGTGAGTTCCTTTTGTTGCCAGTATGTTAAATCCAAGCTCCTTGAAGACCCTTGCAGCTTCCAGCGAACCTGGCTTGTCTTTCTCTGCAATGGTAAACAGAACCGTTCCTTCAATTGGCAGCGATAACTGTGTTGCTTCCTGTGATTTGAAGAATGCCAGGCCAAAGGAATCCGCCAGACCCAGAACTTCTCCTGTTGATCGCATCTCAGGACCGAGAAGCGGATCTACTTCCGGGAACATGTTGAACGGGAAAACCGCTTCTTTTACTCCGAAATGTTTGATCTGTTTTTGTTTAAGACCAAGATCTGAAATTGTTTTACCAAGCAAAATCTGTGTGGAAAGCCGCGCCATGGAGATATTACAGACCTTTGAAACTATTGGCACGGTACGCGACGCTCTTGGGTTTGCCTCAAGAATGTAAACTGTGTCATTGACTATAGCATACTGGATATTCATAAGCCCGATGACATTTAACTCGATAGCGATTTTACGTGTGTATTCGCAGATAGTTTCAATGTGTTTGGGCGGAATGCTGATGGGCGGAATTACGCATGCAGAGTCACCTGAATGCACGCCTGCAAGCTCGATATGTTCCATAACAGCAGGAACAAATGCGTCAGTTCCGTCTGAAATTGCATCTGCTTCAGCTTCAATGGCATTTTCAAGGAACCTGTCAATTAAAATGGGCCGCTGAGGTGAAATATCTACTGCTGCTGCCATATAATGTTTGAGCATTTCTTCGTCATGTATAACTTCCATCCCGCGTCCCCCCAGAACATAAGAAGGGCGAACTATAAGAGGATAACCGATATCTTTTGCAATATCCAAAGCTTCCTTAAATGAATGAGCCATGCCGGATTTGGGCCTGGGAATCCCCAGCTTTCGCATCATTTTGTAGAAACGATCACGGTCTTCCGCAAGATCTATGGCTTCAGGAGATGTGCCGAGTATCTTTACACCAGCTTCAGCCAGATCGTTTGCAATGTTCAGCGGTGTTTGCCCTCCATACTGTACAATTACTCCTTCAGGCTTTTCCTTTTCGTAAATACTTAATACGTCTTCTACTGTAAGAGGTTCAAAATACAGTTTATCCGAAGTGTCGTAGTCTGTGGAGACGGTTTCAGGATTGCAGTTGACCATTATGGATTCATATCCTGCATCGCGGATGGCAAAAGCCGCATGCACACAGCAATAGTCAAATTCAATTCCCTGTCCAATCCGGTTTGGCCCGCCGCCGAGAACCATAATCTTCTTACGGTCGCTTACTTTTACTTTATCGGATGCATTATAGGTAGAGTAGTAATAAGCTGCATCTTCTTCGACGCCACTTACCGGAACAGGTTCCCATGCCTCGAGTAGATTCAATGAAATGCGTTTTTCACGGATATCCTTTTCGGGAATGTCAAGAAGCCTGGCAAGATACTTATCTGCAAATCCATCTTTTTTAGCCTGCAAAAGCAGATCATCCGGAAGCATTCGGCCTTTGTGCTCTAAAATTTTATCTTCAAGTTCTACCAACTCTTTCATTTGTTCGATAAACCAGGCTTTTATGTGAGTTTTTTCATAAAGAGCCCGGATATCTGCGCCTTTGCGCAGCGCCTCGTACATGATGAAGTGTCGTTCACTGGTAGGAATGTTCAGCATATGCATTAATTCGTTCAATGATTTATTGTTGAAGTCTTTGGCAAATCCAAGCCCATACCGGTTAATTTCCAGCGAACGTATAGCTTTTTGAAAAGCTTCTTTATAATTTTTTCCTATGCTCATTACTTCACCAACTGCGCGCATCTGAGTGCCGAGCTTATCTTCCACGCCTGGAAATTTTTCAAAGGCCCACCTTGCAAATTTAACTACAACATAATCACCGGATGGAGTATATTTTTCCAGGGTTCCATCCCGCCAGTAGGGAATTTCATCAAGAGTAAGGCCTCCAGCCAGAAGCGCTGAAATAAGAGCGATCGGAAAACCGGTTGCCTTTGACGCCAGCGCTGACGAGCGAGAAGTCCTGGGATTGATTTCTATAACCACAACTTTTCCAGTTTTGGGATCATGTGCGAATTGAATATTAGTGCCTCCGATGACTTCTATTGCCTCAACAATATCATAGGAGTATTTCTGAAGACGTTGCTGAAGTTCAGGAGCGATTGTCATCATTGGCGCTGTGCAGAATGAATCCCCTGTATGAATGCCCATTGCGTCGACATTTTCTATGAAACATACCGTGATCATCTGATTTTTGGAATCACGGACAACTTCCAGTTCAAGTTCTTCCCAGCCCAGCACAGATTCTTCGACCAGAATCTGATTTGCCATACTTGCAGCAATGCCTCGAGCGGCTATTGTACGAAGTTCTTCGACATTGTAAACAAGACCGCCTCCTGTTCCTCCCATGGTGTATGCCGGACGTATTACAACAGGGTAACCAAGTTTTTCCGCAACTTTTTCCGCATCCGAAATGCTGTTAACAGCCTGATTGTCTGGCATTTCAATGCCGAGTCGATTCATGGTTTCCTTAAATGCTGTACGGTCTTCCCCGCGCTCAATCGCATCAATATTAACTCCGATGACCTTAACGCCGTATTTTTCAAGAACGCCCGATTTTGCCAGCTCGGATGAAAGATTAAGTCCTGTTTGGCCACCCAGGTTAGGCAGCAAAGCATCCGGACGTTCAGTTTCAATAATCTCTGTTAATACTTTAAGGTTGAGAGGTTCTATATAAGTTACATCGGCTGTTCCAGGGTCTGTCATTATAGTGGCAGGATTCGAGTTCACCAGTACTATCTCGTAGCTAAGGCTTCGCAAAGCCTTACAGGCCTGTGTTCCCGAATAATCGAACTCGCATGCCTGGCCGATTATTATTGGACCCGAACCGATAATTAATATTTTATTGATGTCGTTACGTCTGGGCATAGAAACTCCTTTAATTATAACAGTTCACGGTTGTCAGTTATCGGTTTACAGTTCACATTTTTATGTTTTGATCCACCGTAAACCATTTAACAGCTACATAAGCTTTGGTATTATTTATGAAATATTCTGGCCAAACTATTTCAGTAGTGGTACATGCATTTTTTTTGCATCGAATCTATACACCTTATTATTATGAATGACAACTCTGATTTAAATTTTCAGCAATTCTAATTAGGAACGCGAAGTAGATCTTGTTATTTTTTTTATTTCTTCGTGATCTTCGTGTGCTTCGTGGTATTCTATTTTTTTGATCCGCAAAAATTATTCCATAATTAGAATTGCTGTTAAATTTTCGTGTTGATTGTAATTCTTGCAACAATTTGATATTAATTAAGTGGTCGAGTGATTGACTACTCGACTACTTACATGCTTTTGTGCCTTTGTGGCTGAACTATTACCTTTTTTCGAAGCTGTCAATTTTGAGTTATGAAAAAAATAAATTTAAATTTTGTTCTAATAGCGGTCCTGTTTTTATGCTCATGTGGGTTAAAAAATATTTTTTTGCCTGTTCCTGTCCAGCTTGGCCCTGCGGATGAGTTGTTTTTAAAAGCAGAAAAATTGTATCAGGCTAAATCATATGACAAAGCCCTTAATGCTTATAATGAGTATCTTTCCAGATTTCCTCATAGACCCCTTGCCGATGCCGCACTCATAAAAACAGGGGCAATTTATACAGCGCTTGGAGATTATGCAAAAGCGCGTGATAGTTATAAACGTTTGCTTGTACAATATCCTGACAGCTCTTTTGTGCCTGATGCAAGAGTTGAAGGACTCATGACATTTTATAATGAAGGTAAATACGAAAGAGTAATAAGGGAAGCTGACAGCGTTCTGGGAAAAATTGTATCCAGGATTCACATTTTGAGAACGTATGTTCTTGTGGGTGATAGTTATATTGCAATCGGTTCACCTTTGGATGCTTTACATTTTTATACATTAGCATTTGAGAAATCAAAAGATCCGGAAAAAGAGACAGTTATTTCAAAACTTAAAGAAACAGTCGTACTGCTTGATAAAACAGATATTATGTCCATTGTAAAACATATGGGATATACACCGCCTGCAGGTATGCTTATGTATCTATACGGCCTTAAAAAGGCTGAAGAAAAGCAATATGATGATGCTGCAATGATGCTTTCTGATTTTACAGACAGGTTTCCTGGGCATAATTATGCTAAACAGGCAAAAAATATTATGGCAGAACTCAGCACAAAATCTATATACAGTCGCTCCATAGGTTGTTTGCTTCCGCTTAGCGGTTATTACAAAGCTTTTGGCGGCAGGGCATTGAAAGGAATTGAACTTGCACTTGGGCAATTCTGTTCTCAGGGCGATCTGCCGTCTATTAAAATAATAATAAAGGATACATGTTCTGATCCGGATGTTGCTGTTAATGCAGTAAAGGAATTATTTGAAGAGCATGTTGCAGCGATTATCGGACCAATTTTTACTGCTGAGTCTGCGGCTTTAGAAGCACAAAGCAGGGGGATCCCTATAGTTACTATAACCCAGAAAGATAATATCTCTGATACCGGAGATTATGTTTTCAGAAATTTTTTTACCCCCAAAATGCAGGTTGAAACAATTGTTTCTTATGCAATTGAAGAGCTTGAGCTGAAAAATTTTGCAATCCTTTATCCGAATGAAAATTATGGTAAAGTGTTTATGAATCTTTTCTGGGATGAAGTTATGGCTTATGACGGGAAAGTAGTCGGGGTTGAATCGTACGAGCTTGACAGCACTGATTTTGCTGATCCAATAAAAAAACTTGTGGGGCTTTACTATGAATTACCGGAGGATCTGAAAAATACAGACGAGCTGATTGAAGGCGAAGATAAAAATGATAATTTTGAAGAAGTTAAGGATGAAAATGAGATTGATGAGCCTGTAGAGGAAGAGGATCTTATAGTGGATGATGAGCCAAAGCCTGTTATTGATTTTGATGCTATATTTATTCCTGACTCACCGAAAAGAGCAGGACTTATTATCCCTCAGTTGTCATTTTATGATGTTGATAATGTATATCTTTTTGGTACCAATCTATGGCGTTCAGATACTTTAATCAAAATGGCACGCCAATATGTACAGAATGCCATAATGCCTGATATCTTTTTTGCAGAAAGCTCTTCAGAAAATGTAAGAGATTTTGTCAGAACTTTTGAGAAGACTTTCAGGGAGAAACCCGATTTCATAGAAGCTGTAGCTTATGATACCGCAATGATGTTGTTTCAGATAGTCAGCCGTCCGGATATCCAATTCAGAGGCGCAGTAAAAAATGAGCTACTGAAACTTAGTAATTTTCAGGGGGTGACAGGTCTTACTTCATTTGATAATAACGGGGAGCTTAAGAAAGATCTTTATCTTCTTAAAATTAAGGGTAATAAATTTGTTGAACTGGAATAATAGCGGGTTACGGTTTACATACTGTAATTGTTGCATAGTTTATTACATGGGTTTTATAATGCTTTGTTATTATTGACGATAAGAAATTTCTAAAAAAGTCAAGAACTATTTTTCGAAAACTCAAGTATTAAAAAAACGAAAAAACCGTGAACCGTGAACCAACAACCGACAACCGACAACCGACAGCCGTAAACAGTTAGTCATTTTTAAATGAACTTTGTCCTGTTGCATGAAGCACACTTAGCCACAATTTACCGTTTGGATCAATTCTTTTTCGCTTGCCGGCTGAGGCGTCCATTGGGATATGAACAAAATAGTTGTTCCAGTGGCCGATTAGAACTCTCGTTTTTCCTGCCATGCCGGCATGAACAGCGTCGCGTCCCAGAAAGCTGCAGAAAACATGGTCATTGGCATTTGCCGGCAGACTCCTTATCATATAACTGGGATCAATATATTTAAGTGATAGATTAATGTTTCTGGATTGGAAATAAGATATTATTTTGTCTTTTAAAAACAGCCCTATATCCTTGAGCCTGATGTTTCCTGATTCATCACGTTCATTTTTATTGATTTCAAAAAACTTCTGGCCTGCTCCCTCAGCCACCAGTATTACAGCATGCTTTCTGAGATGGATACGCTTTTCAACCGCGTTTAGAAAACCTTTTGGCCCTTCAAGATCAAAATCGACTTCCGGTATGAGCACAAAGTTTACATTCTGTTGAGCGAGGGCGCTTGTTGCCGTTATAAAACCGGAATACCTTCCCATAAGTTTTATAAGTCCTATTCCGTTTGGATATCCTATAGCTTCATTGTGGGCTCCCCTGATTGCCTGTGTGGCCATTTCAACAGCGGTATCAAAACCGAAAGTCCTTGATACCATATAAATATCATTATCTATTGTTTTCGGTATTCCAATAACACTTATTTTCAGGCCAATTTTTGCTATGGTATCGATTATTCTGGTTGCAGCCATAAGTGTTCCGTCGCCCCCGATCATAAAAAGAATGCCTATGTGCATTTTCTTAAGGGTTTTGACAATTTCCTCTATTGACTGCGCTCCTCTTGAAGACCCTAAGATTGAACCACCCATTTCAAGTATATTAACAACTGATTCAGGTTTAAGATCCATTATCTCGTGGCCGTATTTTGGAATAAAGCCCTGGAGGCCGTATCTTATACCATAAACATTCCGGACCCCGTAACTGTAGTAAAGTTCCAAAACTATTGAACGAATTATATCATTCAAACCAGGGCATAGCCCGCCACATGTTACAATTGCACACTTTAGTTTGCCGGGATCGAAAAATATTTTGCTTCTGGGACCAGCCTTTTCAAATGATGAGGGTATTTTTCCTGTCTTTACTGTTTTCATAAGTCTCTCAAATTTTACGTCTATTAATACCCTGTCATTATCAGAGACGAAATTTTGACTTTTTGCGCTTTTTTCCCATTTGCTAATTGGTGATAATATTTTGGGCTCACCTAAAGTCTCTATTTTTGCGTCGATGGAATTATAATCCATAATTAACCTCAATAGTTTAACGGTTCACGGTTTTCAACTATTTCGTCCCCCGTTCCTTACTTGCCATTAAATTTAAAATCACCTTTACCTAATATATCGTGGAGATGCAAAATACCATGAACCTTTCCAATTGAATTAGTTATCGGGAGGATAGTTATCTGATGCCGTTCCATTATGTTAAGTGCATCATAAGCCGCAGAATCAGGGCTGACAGTTCGTGGATTTTTTGTCATAACATCTTCGACTTTAAGCACAAAAATATTCTTTTTCTTTGCAATAATACGCCTTATATCACCATCGGTTATTATACCTGCAAGAATTTTATCTTCCGTTATTACAAGAGTTGTTCCCAGTTCAAGACGATTGATTTCATCTATAGCGATTTCCATGCTTGTTCCCGCGAAAACTTCTGGCACAGACTCTCCTGTTAGCATGATATCTTTAACTTTACTGGAAAGCCGCTGTCCCAATATGCCTCCCGGATGAATTTTTTTGAAATCGCTGGGTTTAAAATGTTTTTTGTTAATGAGAACAACAGCAAGCGCATCCCCCATTGCAAGCATGGCGGTTGTGCTCGCAGTAGGTACAAGACCTAAAGGGCATGCTTCTTTTTCGACACCAACGTTAATTAGTATATCACTGTGTTTTGCCAGGGTTGAATGTATATTCCCTGTAAAAGCTAAAATCTTGCACCCTATTTTGCATATGCTTGGTAAAAGGATATTAAGCTCATCGGTTTCACCGCTGTAAGAAAGAGCAAGGAATATATCATCCCGACATACTATGCCAAGATCTCCATGCATGGCTTCAACAGGATGTAAAAAAATTGATCTTGTGCCTGTGCTGTTCAGGGTGGCTACGATCTTTCTGCCTACTATTCCGGATTTGCCGATACCACCTATTATTACACGACCGCTGGAATTGAAGATAAGTTCCACCATTTTGGAGAAATTGCTGTCAATCCGATCTGTCAATCCAAGTATGCCCTCTGCTTCTATTTTAAGAACCTCAATTGCTTCTTTAATGATCATATATATTATTTCCTTTAATCTTTCCCAAATTTCTACTTTCCAATTTCCAGTTTCAAGCCGTGAACGGCAAAGTTTAAGATAGGTTGTCAATTTTTCGATTAAAAATCAAGCCCTGACGTATGATTATGCACAGTCAAGCTATCCAAGGATTTATGAAGAAAGGAAATATTTTTTATCGCATGCTTAAAAGATAGTTATTTACTTAGTTGTGGACGTTCGCAAGTCCCCGTCCCGCAAGTCTCCGCAAGTCCCTCGGCATGTAATGCGAATAACATATCCCCGGCATGAACTCCCTCCCTTATATTCAGCTTACTTTTAGTTCAGTGTCCCTGGAATTGGTTTCTCTTTTGAAACATAATTAATTATTGCATTGTTTGTTGTAATCAAAGGCGCTTCTATGGTTATCGTCGATGCCAGGACGAGTTTGTCATGGAGATCATGTTTTTTCAAATTTCCGCCAATGCTGCTTCTACATTCTGAACTTTACACCTGGTTATATCCCAATGTCATTGATTGGAATTCCATCCTTTTTTATTTCCCAGACCAGAGGATCATCTTCAATAAAACTGCCTGGCGTAAATGGAATCGGTTCAATGCGGTTATCAATTTGCCCTGCAATCCTGGCCAGTTTTATTCCTTCCTCAAAACGGTCCTCAGAAAAATCAGATGATATAACGGCCACATCTATATCGCTAAACTTGCTGCTCATGCGCTTTGCATATGAACCAAA
Organism: Desulfobacteraceae bacterium; assembly: GCA_014237365.1. GTDB lineage: Bacteria > Desulfobacterota > Desulfobacteria > Desulfobacterales > ETH-SRB1 > B13-G4. Next base: position 16,646 of record JABZFQ010000368.1, read on the forward strand.
AAGATAAGCAGAATCAACAGACACACCGCTTTCCTTTAATTTAAATAGAAACATTTTAACTTTCTTAACGATCAAATCATTGATTTCAGCCATTTAAAAATATCCTTTAGGAACGTGGACGAAATAACTTCCCCAACTATGCATCACAGCTTCAGGCCGCCTTTGTCCGATCTCAAATTCCAAAACTATTGAAATAGCTCGCTATTCTATCAACTTTTGTGATCTGAGATCAAACAAATTCGACCCAAATCTGTGCGCCTACTTGGGGAAGTTATTTCGTCCACGTTCCTTATCTTCTTAAGTTCATTTTCAGTAAATTCTTTTGTGCATTTTTTTCTAAAGCTTCTTTTTTGATCAGGGTATCGCGATTCCAAGTTGAACCTTGTGATTGTTATCAACTTTTCTGTTTGGTCATCAGTTAATTTTATATCCAGTATTTCCGCAAGTCTTTGCAGATTGTGGATATAAGGAGCATGTTCCCCTTTTTTTAATACAAACAATCCTTTTAACAGTTTTTCAATTGCAAGATGACCGAAAAATAAGGAATAAGAGTAATCATTTTTCTCATAAAAATGATCGGCAACGTTCAGCGCTTCTAATGCTTCTTCAAGCCAGTATTCTTTAATTTCTTGAACATTGATTTTCTTTTTTTCATCGTTACTCATCATAACCTCTCAATATCAGTATATGTTTCAAGTAAAGTTACTATTACCTAACTTGAGCAATTTTTAGCTCGCTCTGCAGTGATCTCTTTATTTATAAAGAGTCAAACGTAGACATTGACCCGTTGCCGACCCAGAAAGAAACTTTTTGTCAAGAGTGCAGACGCGACCCATCAATCCCTTCCCAATCTGCCTCATTTATGAGTAAGCATAAACAGGCATTTCATCCCATGTTTTATTTAAAAGAATCCGGCCTTTTTTCTTCTTACGCACACCGCCCCATTGTTTAAAAAAGAACGGAACATTGTATTTTACGCATTGTCTTTTTATTTCAAGTACCCATTCTTCCTTCATTGGTCTTGCTCCAGGACCGGATTCTCCGCCAACAATAACCCAATCTATTCCTTTAAGATTAATTTTTCCAATATTCCCGATTAATGGCTCAAATGATAAAAATTTTACGTTTGCTTTTGCTTTTCGTAAATCGTCTATTCTGAATTTATAATCTCCATTTTCAACAGTTACTCCCATCCAGATATGTTTTGACCATGGGATTTCCGAATTTAGCTCAAGCATTCTCTCGGATCGTTTAGTTAATATTTGGTATAAGTGCCAGTCTGCTTTATTCATTACATCAAACAATTTAAATATAAATGCTTTAGGAACTAATTCGTGAAAAATGTCACTCATGGAATTTACGAAGATGGTTTGAGGTTTTTTCCATTTCAATGGCAGCTCAGTTGTATGTGGGTGAGTAGTTATTTTAAAGCCGTTACGATAATTTGCTTGCCCCATAGCTTTTAATCTTTTAGCCATTCTTTCGGCATAGCAGTTTTTACATCCTGGGCTTATTTTAGAACAGCCAGTAATGGGGTTCCAGGTAGATTCTGTCCATTCAATAGATGATTTTTTTGACATTATTACCTCTTTAAAATATCCTGTGCAATTTTTATTGCGGTTTTTGCGCCTCTTGGACTACCCGATGCAAAACACAGCAAATATAATGGATTATTTTTTGAATTGCGGAGTAATAAAGGATTTTTAGCAACACCGGCGAATATAGATTTAAGTCTTTTTACAATAAATTTGCTTATTTTATTAAAATCAGTGTCTTTAACTGTTTTTGTTTCACTAGCAAACAACGTTGTCTCTTGGGTTTCGCTATAAAAAGCCTCTTTCCATTCATTTGTTCCAAAAATGCTATCTAACTTTGCTTCCCACGAAGCAGGCATTTTACCGGCATCTTTTTGAAGAAGTCTATTCACACCAATACCAAAAGGGAAAAGATACCATAAATCTATAGCTTCTGTGTTTGCAATGGCTTTGATTGTTTCCCAATTAACCTGCATTCCATAGGGATCAAGAAATAATACAGCGCGGTTATATTGCCACTTATAATTGTTACAGAGGTCTATTATCCAACTATTTGCATCTGTGTTGATTAAATCAATCTTTTTCTCTTTGTTTTTGAATTCCTCTTTTAGTTTCAGTAATTCTGTAAAATGTTTTCTCGATTTTTCAATAAAGATATATTTGTCAAATTCCGGTTTAATCTCCAAAGCAATTCGGGCAGAGCCTTTTGAATATGTTTCAATCTCTTTTATATCATTTTGTTGGAACATGAATATTTGGTCATCAGTTTTATTCTTTTTTTCTTCTATGTATCCAGTACCGGCAAAGGCATCAATATAAGCAAACCGAAAGTTTTGCTTATTCATAATGGTAGCATAAGCTTTCAGGTATTTTTCTACCCGTTTGAGTTTTTCTTCTGTCCAGTTACCTCCGAATCCATGTGTTTCTGTCATTTGGATTTTTCGCCCTCCACAATTTTGATTTCTTCCGGGGTTAGGTCATAGAGTTTATAGATAAGTTGATCAATTTCGGTTTCTATGGCTGAAACGTTAGCTTTCGGATTTTCCTTCTTCATCGCCAATATTTTCTCCACCCGCTCTTCAATATCGAACCGGTCTTTTGTAGTGGGCGGCAATTTTACGGGTATCAGAGCCAAGGGCTTGTTGAAGTATTCTCGTGCATCGCCTTTTGGTTTGCCAATAAATCCGTAAAACCAATCCAAAAGAGTCGAGTTCAATAAAGCGAGTACGTATTTGCAGGAGAATCTCTTGTCGGTTATGACTATAGCCCTAATATCACCCCCGTCGTTGAAGTATTGTTCATTATCATAGGCAAAACGATTGGATGGCGCTCTGTAAGGGACAACTATCTTTTCCGACGCGTCAAAGATGTGTTTTTTCCGCGGCCTTTCAAACCTGTACCAAGGATATAGTCCTTTCTTAACTTCATTACGGGCAGAAAGCTCGCTCTCATGCAATATCAGGTAGGCATGCGCATTTGGAAATTGTTCGATCTGTATTTCATTATTGGTGTAGATCAACCAGCTTTGTCTGTTATGTAAAAAATAACGCTCAATATCACTGTTTTTTAAATTACGTCGCAAAAGAGGTCTTTCAATTTTTAATTTCTCGGCGACTTCACCTTGGAGAGTAAACACCGTGTTCCGTCCTGACGTAGATCCCTTCTCTATCTCCGCTATATTTCTGAGCAACAGCGCCCTTTTATGCAACTTTTCGATCAAAGCATTATCATTGTCACCAGCAATTAACCATTTCTCGTTAAGCTGCGTTCTTTGAATTGATACATGTCGCAAGACAGCTTCAAGCATGGCACTAGAATCAGTATGATCGTTACCGCTCTCGTAAAAGTGCACTGTGTCGTTGGTCGGGCGAGCCTGTAGGAATGTTATGCAAGTATGAACGCTGGCTTCTGAAAAAACTTGGTGCTCTTTGAAATTAAGAACTTTCGAGACATGCGGAACAAGCTCCACCCGAAGTTTTTGAGCATACTCATTACCGAGGTAATAGTTTGATGTAATTAGAGCAGATATTCCATTCGACGAAAGTTGCTTAAGACTCAGATAGATGAAGTAATAAACAATGTCATTATATCCTGTGTGAATTTTCTTGTATTTCTTTTTTAGATAGCCAACAATTTCCTTATCCACATTGCTGAGATTAAAATACGGCGGATTACCGATGACAACATCAAATCCGCCTTTCTTGTGAAAAACTTCAGAAAAATAAACCTCAAAATCAAACTCTGTATGTCCGTTCGTAATCGCACGAATTAGTTCATCAATCTGCTTCTTATATTCCTGTTTTTTGGTGGGGTTGGTTTCATTGAAAAATAGTGGTTTCAGTTTTTCCAGTTCATTGAAGAGATTAAAGTTAAACAGATTTTTTTCAACTCCAAGCAGAGAATTCCCGCATACGATTTTATAGTCCAGATTCGGCAGGGGCTTGATATTCTTGATATCATCCTCATCCACTACAAGCGAAAGCCACAACCGCAGTTTGGCAATTTCTACCGCGCCCGGGTCAATGTCCACACCGTAAAGGGAGTGTTCAATGCAGCGGCGTTTGAAGTCATAGGTTTTTCTATTTTTATCATTTAGAAAAACGGACAGCACATTTCTGGCTTTTACAATCTCGCTCATCATGCCTACAGGGAAGGCGCCGGAACCAACTGCCGGGTCGCATACCGTGATTTCCGCAAGTTTATCATCAATCAGTTTTGCGTTTTTTCTGATGCTGTCAGGCAGTATCGATTTTATACTGGTAGTCTTTTGCTCCCCTTTTTTAATCTTTTGTTCTTTTTCTAAAAAAATTGCTTCGTTTTCGCTGAACTGTTCGCCGGTGTGTATCAGCTTTTCAATATCTTTTTTAGGAATAATAGGCTTATATGAATCCAAAGTAAGAGTTTGTTGCACAGGACTTTGAGGCCCAAATATTTTCTTTTGAACAGCCGGTTTTGTAATGATTGATTCTTTATGAGTGTTAACTGCTGTATCAAGATAATTAATCAAACTCTGCTGACACATGTAGTGAACAATTTCGCGAGGGGTGTAATAGACACCGAACTTTTTGTTGAATTTGTTTTCTTCTCCTTTTTTGCCGCTTTTTAATGCTTTTTTAAATTCAGCATAATTATCCGGGCGGATAGCATTAAATTTTTCATAGGATTTTCCCAAAAGCTCCGGGTCGATGGCCACTTCCTTTTCAAGCGGCTCATCTTCTTTAACGGTAAAATTGTAGCGGTCAAACACATCCAGTATGCCTGTTCCTTTATCACCTTCTTTGGTTTTTACATTATTGGAAAAGAGCTTGTCAGGAATAATTATATCAATATGCACCCAGTCGTAATTGCCGATGGGATCAAAAAGACCGCCGTTCAGGAAAGGTATTTTGCAGTTAAAACGGCTGTAGTAACCATCGTCATGGCTCCGGTCATTACGTAAGGCGTCATAAAAGAGCGGCTCCAGAATATCATTGAAGAAATTGTTATAATCTCCATGTGTTTTCCCAAACAGTTCCCGTAAAAAATGCTTTGAGCCTGTACCCCAGTCATCATCGCGGCCCACGCCGAACCAGCCTTTTTTCTGCAAAAAATAGAGGAATATAATCTGGCCCAGTAGTTTTTTGGCAAAATTTACAGTATCAACACCTTTGGCTTCAAATTCATTCCTCAGGCTGGAAGGCTGAGTTACTATCTTATCCAGCTCTTCTTTGGTGTGCAGGAAAAGCTCGCGGTATTTGAGGAAAAATTCTTTGGTGACGGTTTCAATGTCAAAGGCTTGTTCAATTTCTTTCAGGGTCGGGTCATGTTTGTCATTTGCCAGGATACTGACAAGCTGGCTTTGTGCGGTGTGGCTTTTTTCATTGGTGCCTACAAGGAACGACCAGCGCCGGGCAGGGGTAAATTCTTTTTTGACCTTCACTTTTTCGCCGGAGGTATCCAGCCGGTAATCCATTTTAACAATGGAAAATCTCCAGTCTTCGCTATCAGGCGAGACAAAAGCGGCCAGTGCAGCATCTTTTAAAATGTCACCACGACTTCCGTTTAGATACCAGGCTATAAAATTCCTCTGCATTGTGCGGGCGCGTTCAAGAGAAGTCTCTTTTTTAAGCTGGACAATCAAAAGATCAATTCTGTTTCCTTCTCTATCTTCGTATTTTCCTATGCGTTCAAGAGTGCGAATATATGGTTTGTAGGCATCCGGAATAAAATTGCCACGGTAGATAAACGGCGCAGCCTCAATATGATCAAGCATATTGCTGACAAGACAAGCAAATTTCCTTTTATCAAAAGGATTTTCTAAAGTATCTCGAATCAAGCTGATTGCGGATATTTTATCCAAGTTCGTCCCCTCCGGTTAAAAATTCAGACAATATGACTTCCCTTTTTGATGATATAATTAGCTGGTCCGGTCTTTCCACGCTCAGGATATTATAGGGGATATTTTTCTTCAGTATCGCAAGAACTTTAAGCGGATTGATTTCTTTTTCGATCTTTTTCTTGATTCCTTTAGTGGTATTCTTTGGAATCACGCCGTATTCGTATCCTTTCAGAACCAGTCTGACGTAGTCCTCATCATCATCTGTAAAGCCCTGGTATCTTCTAAATTCATTCGCCTTTAAACGCATGATTACATAACGTTCATTGGAAAGTCCGCCCTTGCCACCTGATCTTCCGGTCTCCATCACATCACCTGATGTTATTAAATAAAACCGTGTCTTGTTTCTGTCCAGCATCGTATAGTATTGTTTTGGAATTTTCCGTCGTGGTGTGTCGGGCTCACATTTAAAAATATCCGCAGCCTCAAAAAACGTAAGCTCTCTGGAACTTTTGCCGCCGGAAATAAAAAATTTTTTCAACTTGCCCTTTCTAAAAAATGTAAGCAACAGATCGGATTCTGCATCATTGTCTCTGGCAGAGCGAGCCTTTTTAGGGAGCAATTTGATCTTTTGAAAAAGTTCGGGTTGGCCGTCTCTGATATCCCGGATGAACTTGAGATATTCCAGCTCAGAATGCTTTTCCTCATCATCGCCCTGATACGTTTTTTTGCTTGTGAGTCGCTTATATAAGCTATCACCAAAAAGTTCATGAGATGATACAATCTCTTCTTCTGTAAGATATCTTGCATCTTCGCCCAGCGTGTCGTGAAACGCCTGGATCTTGGCTTTGATGTTATCTTCAAGACCAATATGCCTGTCCGACTGCTCCGTCGGAAAAAAGTTAAATACATAGATGCTTTTGTGTTCAGTGCCGACGCGGTTCACCCGCCCTACCCTTTGAAGCACTTTTGTCGGATTCCACGGCAGATCGTAATTGATGATAATATTGGAACGGTGCAGGTTGATGCCTTCCGCGAGTATATCCGTGCTGATCAGGATGCGCAGTTCATCATTCCGGATTTTGCATGTTGGGTCGTAATTTCCCTTTATCAAATCCCTTGCAACAGAGACAGGCTTTCTGCCATCAGATAACAGACCTCCATTGCTGGAATAGAACAAGACTTTATCCGAAAAATGTCTGTTCAGATTTTCAAACAAATAATCGCCTGTTTCCTTTGATTCCGTGAAGATAATGATCTTTTTGTCTTTGAGTTCTTTATCGGTTTTCAGGTCATGAATAAATGTTGTTAGCTTAGGATCTGAATCTACCACTGCCCATAGATCCCGAATGGCTTGAAGTGATTTAAGATCTGCATTCAGATATTCTATTAATTCCGGCTTAAATTCATCGGTATTATATCTTTCAAGCTTTTCCTGCTCTATGAGCTGAAGTATTTTTTCTTCATTGTCTTCATCCAGGAGATCATAAACATCCACTTTTTTGCTGATAAGGATCGTTCCCTTATTGAACATATCAATGAAATTAACATAGGATTCAACAAAGCGTTCCAATGTCTTGCGGAAGGCATAGAAGCTGCTTTCAAGGCGTTTAACTATAATGACCTTCATAAAACCGCCGACATTTCGCTGGCTTTGCTTTTCAAATTCAGGAAGTTCCTTTTTCAGGTAGAGAAGAGGCGTGTAGCGTGCGTATTTAATTTTTTTCAGCAAATCTATGGTTTGACCAAAAATAGCGCTTATATGTTCATCAAACTGGTAAATGAATCTCCTCGGATCTTCGATTTCAGGAAAAAACAGACCCTGTTCATCAATATCATTGCCAAAATATTTGGTAACCTCGGCTCGTGTTCGTCTAACCATGATGTATTTAAGTATATTCTCACGGATCTCCTTTGATCCTTCCTGTATGATTCCCATATATGCCGAATCGGATTTATTAATGCCTTTGAGTTTATGCTCTAATCTTTTAAAAAACTTTTCAAGGTTCGGCACTCCGGGGATGGTGGATTTCTTGGGAATTTGAAAAAGTTTCAACTGGCTGAGAATATCATCAAAAGTATTATTTAGCGGTGTGGCTGAAACCAGTATAACCTTTTTGCCAAAACAGATCTGATGTATGCTTTCAAAACTTTGCGTGTATTCATTCCTGAAACGGTGGGCTTCATCTATGAAGATATAGTCATATTTATCCGCCCCATCTTTTATTACTTGATCAAGTTTTCCAAGGGATTCTAACCTGAATTTTTGAATCCCAAATTCAAAAAATGTTTCTTCCCAGTAATCCTTCAGGACGGGCGGGCAGATTATCAGTTTACTGCCGGGCAATTGTTGAGCCAAAAGCGCAGAGATATAAGTTTTACCCAAACCCACAACATCGGCCAGAAATACACCGTTGTAAGCATCCAGGATTTTCCTGGCGGAGACGACCGCCTGCTTTTGATACTTCAGCTCCATAAAGCCTTCTGGAAGGTATAGATCAATTTCCTCATCAAGATTGATGTCTTCCTTCAGGTATTCATAGATCATTTTAAGATAGAGGTGATAGGGTGTGATAGTGTCATTGAGCCAGGTTTTATTCTGGATAGTTTCGACGTATTCCTGCGAGATGTTTACACCGTCTTTCCATAGCGTTTCAAATTGGTTTAATGCAAAATCAACATCAACCTTGTTCTTTAATTCGACGTTGAATTCCCTATTAGCGACAAGTCCGCTTTCGGAAAAATTGCTGGAACCTGTGATTACCCTGCCAAAATCCAATTCTCCTTCTTTGAAACGGCTGATATAAACCTTGGCGTGGATGTTTTCACTGGGATAAGCGCGAAGCTCCATCTTTTTTCCATTGCCGCCGTTGGCTATGTCTTGTTCTTTGTTTAGACAGTCAGCGGCAAGAAATTCTATAAATTTTCTAATGCCGATTTCGGTTTTATAGGAGTCCTCAGATCCATCCATCTCGGATGCTGTATGGTCACTGAATATATGTTTTGTTCTGCTGTGGGATTCAAAATCAAATTCTCCCCTGGATCGCACTGATTCAATAATGTCATATGCTTTCCGATCAATATTCAACCCGACTAAAATTCTGATTTTGTCAATGGATTCGAAAGATTCGCATAATTGATGAAAGCCGCTGGTACGGAAATATCCGACCAATACATCAAAGTATTGAACATGCTCCAGGGTCTTTTTGAATCGATCAAGCAATGCATAGCCTGGTTCATTTGTAAAAAAGGTTGTATCGGTAATCATCTGACAGTTTCCTGTTATATTAAGTAGTGCGTGACCGAAAACTCCGAAATATGGTTTTTCAATTTTGTTTAGAGATTTCCAACTCTCTGAGATTTCTTTCTTTTTTTGTGATTTGAGATCAAACAAATTTGACCCAAATCTATGCGCCTACTTGGGGAAATTATTTCGTCCCTATTCCTAAGTAATATCCATATAGAATGCAATTTATCCTTTCAGGACGATTTTAATCATAAAATTTCAATATCATGCGCACAATCCAGGGTCAAATCACAAATTTTCCGCCTGAAACCGCTTTTTGAATTATTCTGTTCGATGGCGCTGTCAATTTTTACAAGATCAATTTTAGTTGACAATCAATTTTTAGTTGATTATATATTTTGCCTGTTTTTCTGAAAAGTATTTCTTGAAAGCCGGGGAACCCTTGATGTTCCAGAGGCTTTTTGGGGGGTTTAGGTTTCAAGGTAAAAAAGGAGGTGTTAAATTGGTTTGTTCAACTGTTAGAGAAGGTGTGAATTGTCCATTTATGACCGCAAAGGGATGTAATTACAATAACGGGATTTGCCATGAGATTGATGAAAAATGTAAAGGATGTAACCACAGTACTGAATTTTCATCCGGATGGTACTGCGCTGTATATCCGGATCCATCTTTAAAATGGAAAAATGGGGACTGTAACTTTGCTTCTCATGTTTCCGTAGCATCAAATGGTACAAAAGCAAAGCTTAATCCATTAAAGGCATCCAAAAGAAGGAACAAATAATGTTGCTTGCTATAGATTTTCAGATAAATAATTTCACCCGGACTTCTCGACGACGTATTAAGGAACGTGGACGAATTAACTTCCCCAAGTAGGCGCACAGATTTGGGTCGAATTTGTTTGATCTCAGATCACAAAAGTTGATGGAATAGCTTACCTATTTCAATATTTTTGGGATTTCGTTCCTAAGATACAAACTCGTAACATTTTAACTTTTTGATCATTCCTGAAGCTCACCCATAGCAGGTTTGTTTCATAAAGTCATATCCGGAGGTTTTTGTTTATGAATCCTATTGCTATACAGCTTAATAATATTATTGATAAAGGGAATTCCTATATAATGGAAATGCTGTCCGAACTCGGCAAAAACCTTTTTTTCCCAAAAGGTATCTTAAGCCAGAGCGCAGAGGCAAAGGAAAAGGCCTATAAAATTAACGCAACAATCGGTATCGCTAAAGAGCAGGGTAGAACCATGCATTTTGATTCGGTTGTATCGTCGATAAAGGAAATTCGTCCCAGAGAGTCATTAACCTATGCTCCATCATTTGGTATTCCTGCTTTAAGAAAGATATGGCAAAAATCTCAATTCCAAAAAAACCCTTCTCTATCTGGCAAATCTATAAGCATGCCTGTGGTTACATGCGGTATTACTCATGCCATCAGTGTATTTGCAGATGTTTGGGTGGATCAGGGTGACGTTATAATATTGCCCGACATGATGTGGGGAAACTACAACCTTATTTTAAATGTTAGAAAAATGGCAAAAATCAGCAAATATCCTATTTTTTCAGAAAAAGGGAGATATAATCTTAAAGCCTTTGAGGAAAAGGTAAAGGATGAGGCAAAAAAACATGAAAAGATCATCGTTTTGCTTAATTTTCCGCATAACCCTACCGGATATACTCTTACTGAGAAAGAAGCAGATAGTATAGTTAAAATTCTTATCAATGCAGCAGAAAGTGGAACAAATATAATCGTTGTTTCTGACGATGCTTACTTTGGACTCTTTTATGAAGAAGGGATATTAAAAGAATCTATTTTTGCACGTCTTAGCGGGCAACACCCCAGGCTTCTTGCTATAAAGCTTGATGGCGCAACAAAAGAGAACTTCGTATGGGGATTGAGAGTGGGTTTTATTACGTACGGATGTCAAATCCAAGATGATTCCGCAAATATCTATGATGCTCTTGAAAGAAAAACCGCTGGAGGTGTCAGAGGTTCCATATCCAATGCCTCACATCTTGGTCAGACTATAATATTAAAATCTATGCAGCATGGAAAATATCCTGAAGAAAAGATGGAGAAGTTCGAAATACTTCAAAATAGAGCGATGCGAGTTAAGGAAGTTCTTTCGGATTCCAAATACAAAGATGCTTGGGATGTGTATCCCTTTAATTCAGGGTACTTTATGTGTATTAGACCAAAACTGGTTAATGCTGAAAATCTCAGGCTCCATCTGCTGGAAAAATACGGAGTCGGACTTATTTCCATGGGAGAATTCAATTTAAGAATAGCCTTTTCTTGCCTGGAAGAGGATGATATTCCTGAGTTGTTCGATATCATATTAAAAGGGATTGAAGATTTAAGGGCAGGGGTCGGGGATCAGGAATCAGAGAACTTCTCCTGAACCTTAGGCCCCAGGCCTCTGATCCCTGTCACCCAATGGCTATGATTATTAATCAATTTAAAAAAACCTTACAGTCTGTTGCCGGCAGAGAAAAATCTGTCAATATAGCGCTTGCCGGCAAGTGGACTCTTTATTTTATAGCAATTGGCGTTATTGCCGGTCTCGGCTCAATTGTTTTTCATTATCTATGCCAGCTTGGAATTCATTACTTTATGGATTTTATAGCTGGTTATAGACCTCCGTTCCCTGCCGGTGAGCATCATCTACTGTCACCAACAACGACTCCCTTTAATAGATGGATTCTATTTTTTCTTCCTGCTTTTGGAGGAATTCTGAGCGGCTGGCTTGTATATTCATTTGCACCTGAAGCAGAAGGACATGGAACAGATGCCGCTATTGATGCCTATCATAGAAAAGGCGGCTTTATGCGAGGCAGAGTTCCAATTATAAAAACCATGGCTTCGGCCATCACTCTTACAACAGGAGGTTCAGGAGGCAGGGAAGGTCCTATAGCTCAAATTGGAGCGGGATTTGGTTCATTTCTTGCGACAAAGTTAAAACTTTCCAACAGAGAGCGCAGGATAATGATGGCTGCCGGCGTGGGCGCCGGTGTAGGCAGTATTTTCAGGGCTCCTCTGGCAGGAGCACTTTTTGCTGCTGAAGTCCTATACAAAGATCCTGAATTTGAGTCGGAAGTTATTATACCTGCTGGAATTTCTTCTGTTGTTGCCTATTGCACGTTCTGCCTTGTTTTCGGCTGGGGGTCTCTGTTTGATTCACCAGATTTTAAATTCCGCAATCCGCTGGAATTAGGACCTTATATCGTTCTTGCTTTGATTCTTGTAAGTGTAGGTGTTTTTTATATTAAATCATTTTACACTGTAACCAATTTTTTTAAATCATTAAATATTCCAAATCATATAAAGCCGGCTATCGGTGGACTCTGTACAGGCATAATAGGTTTCTTTTTGCCTCAAACTTTGGCTTTTGGATACGGTTTTGCTCAGAAAGCAATTTTCAATGAGCTGACAATACCTTTTTTGCTCTTTCTTGCGGTCGGCAAAATTTTAACAACATCATTTTCTATTGGTTCCGGAGGGAGCGGTGGTGTTTTTGGGCCTTCGATTGTAATCGGTGGAGCAGTCGGCGGTGTGGTTGGAAAATTTTTCAATCAAATTATGCCAGGGGTCGTAACTCAGCCCGGAGCCTTTGTAATTGTAGGTATGGCTGGCTTTTTTACGGCTGTTTCAAATACTCCTATTTCAACCATTATATTTGTAAGCGAGATGACCAATTCTTATCATCTGCTTTTGCCGAGTCTTCTCGTTTGTTCTGTGTCTTACCTTGCGGCCCGAAAATGGACTATTTATAAAAAGCAGGTAAAAAGCAAAATAGATTCTCCGGCACATGCAGGAGATTTTTTTGTAGATATTTTGCAAACAATTAAGGTGAAGGATTTAATGCACCTTGTGAAAAAAGTAAATCTGATTCCTCAGGACATGCCTTTTTTGGATTTTAAGGAGTTTTTTTCAAAGACAAAGCAGCATTATTTTCCTGTTACGGACCAATATGAAAGACTTGTTGGAATATTTTCCAGTACTGATATCAGGGAGGTGCTCTTTTCGCAGGAGATCGAACACCTTGTTGTAATGCAGGATATTGTCGCACCTGATATAATTGTAGCTACAGCCTCAGAAGATCTTAACTCTGTACTTAGAAAGTTTACCATAAAAAATATAGACAGCCTTCCTGTAGTTAAAGAAGATGACCATGGCATTCTTGTCGGAATGCTGAACAGGAGAGAAGTAATTTCTTTTTATAATCAGCAGGTACAGAAGATAAAGAATAAGGCGGAAAAAAATAATTAATACCCTAAGGGAACGTGGACGAAATAACTTCCCCAACTATGCATCACAGCTTCAGGACGCCTTTGTTCGATCTCAAACCCCAAAAATATCAAAATAGATAGGCTATTCCATCAACTTTTGTTACTTGAGATCGAACAAATCTGACCTAAATCTATGCGCCTACTTGTGGAAGTTATTTCGTCACCGTTCCTAATATTTGACGTTCATTAAAAAAAGACCGTGCGGGGGCGCTGTAGCTCCGGCTTTATTGCGGTCCATGGAAAGAAGTATTTGCTTGAAGTCATCAGGTATGATTTTGCGAAGTCCTACATCTACAAGAGTACCAACAATATTGCGTACCATATGCTTTAAAAAACCATCTGCTTCTATTTCAATATAAAGATATTGATCATTTTTTTCCTTAATCTTTGCATCAATAATATTTCTTGTCGTATGTGCCCTTGGGCTTCCTGTTCCTTCAAATGCCTTAAAATCATGCATGCCTATTATATAAGAAATTGATAATAGCATAGCATGTAAATCAAGTTTTTTCCGAATAAACCATGCATACTGCCTGCCAATAGCAGCAGGTGTATGGCAATTTAATATCCGGTAGCTGTAAATTTTGCTTTTTACATCATATCGGGCATGAAATTGTTCATCAACCTCCTTAAATTCCTTTATAATAATATCATCCGGCAGGAGGCTATTTAACCCTCTATAGAATTCTTTTGGCAACAAATTTGTATCGCAATGAAAGCCGGCTGCCTGGCCAAAAGCGTGAACCCCGGCGTCAGTTCTGCCTGAGCCTGTCAGGCTAACTTTATTACCTGTCATTCTCATTAAAACTTTTTCAATTTCTCCCTGAATTGTACGCAGATTTTTCTGCCTCTGCCAGCCATGATAGGAACTGCCGTCATATTCTATTATTAATTTAAAGTTTTTAGGCATAGTTGTGGAAGTTGTTTCGTCCACGTTTCTTATGTCCTTTCGAGGTATATACCTGCCCAGTCTTTTTCAAATTTTTTCCATTTACATTCAAAGTACTTTTCCGTGTATAAATCAATTAGGGCTGAAATCTCATCCTGTTTTATCCCGGAAAGAATAACTGCCCCCTTTTTTTCAATTATTTCCGCGACCTTTTGATATATATTCATTAATGTCGGATATCTTAAATTTGCAGTTATCAATGTAAATTTAGTATTTAAATCCTCTAAGGACATATTTTTTATTGCAAATTTATCCTCAAGTTTGTTAATTTTTGCATTATCCTTGGCTTCTTTTATGGAACATGGATCAATATCAACACCAATAGCATTTTTAATTCCCAGCAGTAATGCTGTTATTCCCAAGACACCGGAGCCTGTTCCAATATCAAGAACGCTTGTTCTATCTTTTGCTTTTAATAAATTTGTTCTATTTAAAGCATACTCAATACCTCTTATTGCCAGCCTGGTTGTTGGATGCTGGCCATTGCCAAATGAAACGCCCTGACATATCTCAATTACCACATCATCTGCTTTAGGTTTATAATTAAATCCCGGCGGTTTCAGAATGACATGGCTTGATATGCGAACAGGTTTGTTGAAAGACTTCTCTATAAATGTCCGGCCATAGTGATTTGTATATGCCACGAAGTTTTCTGTTACCAGACCACTTATAAGTGATCTTATTTCTTTTCTTTCTAAAGAATATTTCCTGGATAATGTTTTTTCCAGTTCTCCCTGTGTGATCTTTCTTCGGCTATTTTCGATAATATCAAGCAATTCCTTTTTAATCGCCTTGTTATCGGTCTGTAAATACAATTTTTATACTTCTCCAGAAAATATTTTCAAAAAAGACTTTGTAACATCCATTATTAGGAACCGGGACTTCCCCAAGCAGGCGCTTATGCCTAAAATTCTCCATCAACTATGTTCATAAAATTAAGGCGTATCAGCTCCGCACATTGCTGACTCAGTTTGCGTGTCAATTGCTTCTGCTCTTTTTTTGCAAGTCCATTATATTCCTTGAGGTAGTCTTTAAAAAAGTCATCAAGTATATCTTTTGAAAAAAGTTGTATGAGTTTGCCGAATTCATTTTGCCCAATCGGCCCGGTTTTTGATAATACGTTGTGAAGTCGATTTTCTGTGATAAGGCTCTCCATCTCGTTAAATAGTTCCTCGCCTTTTTCAGAAAACGTCATCTTAGGCTTTTTGGGCATATCTCTTGCCTTTGCTTTTTCCGCCCATTTCTCATTCTTGTTTTTAAGAATTACTCTTGTTTTATCACTAAGAAATTTGGGAATTGCCGGTTTTATCACAATACCTTCGCATATGTTATCTTCGAGTTCGGGAAGACCCAGCCATACGGAAATCTGAGAAGGAAAGCTGTTTGAATGTTTCAAGCATTCTTCAAACGTGCCTCTGAAAATAGTTTTTGCATACAAAAAACCGGCCATCTCCATGACCTGGTTGAACTTATCTACATCAATCAATTGGCCGTCTATCGCCGTATCAATAGCATAAAACTCGTTGTGCGGCGTGTAAAAAATACCTTTTTGAATTTTTGTGGCAAAAGAATCCTTTTCAACATCTTTGTGAGGATATGTTCCTCCAACTAATTCACCATATACACACAACTCACTAAAATCGCAGCCTTCTTTCTTTAAAATCGCATAGAGTTTTTTAACTCTTTCCCTGTTTTTGTCTTCAACCGGCATATAATCATAAAAGTTATCTTGTATAAAACCGCTCCTCTTGGCGGATTTCAGATCCTTTCCGTTATACCAGAAAGAAAGATTGGCACCATGAGCCTTTTCCTGAACAACAAATTCGCCTTCGTCTAATTTTTCCACAGCAAGAATATCAAGAAACTTTTTGCGATAACTATTTTCAATATCGAAATATTTTCTAAATCTCATATTTTCTGTCCTCACTTAGGATTCGCCCAAAAATAAATTTACATTTTGAGGTGTCGAGGCGCTCGCATGACAAGGCGCGAGGAGGGCGAATAGCGAGGGCTATTTAACCGACGAGCAACGCAGTCATGCGGGATGGATCGGCGCATCAAAATGTAAATTTATTTTTGGGCGAATCCTTACTTCCACATCCAAAATATACCTCGAAAAATTCCAGCATTGACCCGGTTTCAACATAAGGAACGTGGACGAAATAACTTCCCCAACTATGCATCACAGCTTCAGGCCACCTTTGCCCGATCTCAAATCCCAAAAATATCAAAATGGATAGGCTATTCTATCAACTTTTGTGATCTGAGATCGAACAAATCTGACCCAAATCTATGCGCCTACTTGTGGAAGTTAATTCGTCCACGTTCCTAAGCGATTACGCTTTCGGGCATTCCTACAAAAAAATACCGCAGCTTTTTACGAATTGTTTGTGCATACTGATGTATCATATTTTATAATCATTTCAATATATTTTAGAAATTTATAAATCAAGCCAATAATCCTTCTTTGCCCGATCTCAAATCCCAAAAATATCAAAATAGCCTGCTATCCCATCAACTTTTGTGACCGGAGATCGAACAAATCCGACCCAAATCTATACGCCTACTTGTGGAAGTTATTTCGTCCCCGTTCCTTAATGCCCGGTAAAAAGCCAGCTTTGACTATAGCGCTCACATAAATTGAGACAGTTTCGCTCTGATAAATTGAGACGTTTGTTCACAGCACAATCCACCCAGAAACCATTTTTTTACCAAATAGTATTTTTAAAAAACTTATTGG
>JABZFQ010000028.1 GCA_014237365.1 Desulfobacteraceae bacterium
TAGATAATCCATTTCGTTTTGTTCAATGTCGGGCATAGCCATTGTTATAACAGTATTTTTCTGCGAATCGTATGTCCGCATGGTCTCACCATCAAAAACCGTAACACTTCCTGCCATTTTAGCTGGTTGTTTCAGAACTGTTTTGAATTTATTCGGTTTTTTATGCATCATGTCGGCTTCCCATACCATATTCTGGTCACCTAATTCCATTGTCATGTACATAGTGTATGAATAATCTTCAATACTATCCTGTTTTTGCTGCATTTTCTCTGCGATCTGCTCAGCGCTGAAATCATCATCAATACATCCTGCAACAAACATTGCTGAACTTATCAAGAGCAGCATGAGTAATATATTAATTTTTGTCATATTGTAACCCTGCAACCAAGTTGAATCAATGAATTTGTTACTAATTTTACTAATATCATTGTCTATTGTCACACATAACGATATATCGTCAAGATACTATCATGCATTGTATATACTTAAACATGTCGACTAATCAAAAGATTATATGAATAAGTGTGACATCTAATAATAAAACTTAAAGTTTAGCAGGAGCTGATGAAGATGCCCTGTTAACTATCGGAGTGCAGACTTTTAAGAACGAGACCTGACTGGAAGCGCACGTGTCTGATTATTGATCATAACAACTTTACTGTGCAGCATTGCTGCAATTAGGTATGCTGTCGCAACGTTTAACTTGAGGTTTACCCAGGAATTTCCTGGACATAGAAAATAGGACTTTCATGCTCATGGGTGTCCCGACGGATCATGAACGCTTATTTGGAAAATAGTATGGAGGATGTGTAAAGTGATGGAAGTAAGAGGGATGAAGGAGACATCTGTTTCGTCTGGAAGGATGTATATACGCAGTACTGCGGATATCAACGAGTTGTATGAAATGCTTGGGAGGCTAACTCAATGAAAGGAAATAAAATGAAAGCAATTGTAGCTACAAAATACGGACCACCGGATGTACTTCATCTGAAGGAAGTTGAAAAACCATCGCCCAAGGATAATGAAGTACTGATTAAAGTCTATGCGACACCTGTGAATTACGGAGATATTACGGCTCGAAATTTTAGTAACATCTCCCCAGGTGAGTTCAATATGCCTATGCCCCTCTGGCTGCCTGCCCGAATAGCATTTGGACTTACAAAACCAAAAAAATCAATACTGGGAAGCGAGTTGGCCGGAAAGATCGAAGCGATAGGCAAAGGTGTGAGAAAATTCAGGAAAGGTGACCAGGTTTTCGCATACTGCGGTATGAACATGGGTGCCAATGCCGAGTATCTATGTATGCCTGAAGACGGGATGGTGGCGATCAAGCCAGCCAACATGACCTATGAGGAAGCTTCTGCTGTTCCTTATGGGGGAATAATGGCTCTAAGCCTCCTTAGAAAAGTAAATATAAAGCGCGGACAGAAGGTCCTTATCAACGGAGCTTCTGGCGGGATAGGTTCGTTGGCTCTGCAGCTTGCCAAGAACTACGGGGCGGAGGTTACAGGGGTATGCAGCAGCCCAAGATTGGAATTAATAAGGTCTCTGGGAGCGGATAAGGTTATTGATTACACCATAGAAGATTTTACAAAGAATGGTAAAAAATATGATCTTGTTTTTGATATATTAGGCAGGAGTTCATATTCACGTTGTAAAGGCTCGCTAACGCCAAACGGACGATATCTTTTGGCCAGTTTTAAGATGAGACAAATATTTCAAATGCTTTGGACCTCAATAATAGGCAGCAAGAAGGTAATATGTGCGTTAGCAAGCGAAAAGCCCGAAGATCTGGACTTCCTCAAAGAGCTAGTTGAAGCGGGAAAGATAAAAACTGTCATAGATCGATGCTATCCATTGGAACAGACAGCAGAGGCACACAGGTATGTCGAAAAAGGACTTAAAAAGGGACATGTGGTCATAACATTGCTGGACTATAATAACAAAACATAGCAACCATGGGAGGAATGATAATGAAAGCAATTGTATGCACAAAATATGGACCACCGGAAGTTCTCAAGCTTCAAGAAGTAGAAAAACCTATTCCTAAGAACAATGAAATACTGATAAAGATACATGCGACCACAGTAACAGCTGGTGATGTGCGAATGCGAAGTTTTAACGTTTCTCTCCTGTTATGGCTTCCCATGAAAATATTTTTGGGTTTCAAAAAACCAAGAAATCCTATTATTGGGATGGAATTGTCCGGGGAAATTGAGGCTATTGGTAAAGATGTAAAGCGGTTTAAGACTGGGGATCATATTTTTGCACCGACCGGATTAGCGGGTTTTGGTTCGTATGCCGAGTACAAATGCCTGCCCGAAGAAAAAACAGTGGTCACCAAACCGGTCAATATGACCTTTGAGGAAGCAGCAAGCGTTCCGATTGGGGCCTTAACCGCATTGTACTTTCTGAGACAATCCAATATTCAAAGCGGCCAAAAAGTCCTTATCTATGGCGCTTCTGGAAGTATGGGAACTTATGCCGTGCAGCTTGCAAAGTATTATGGGGCAGAGGTGACCGGTGTATGCAGCACTGCCAATTGGGAAATGGTGAAATCCTTAGGAGCGGATAAGGTCATTGATTACACACGAGAGGACTTTACAAAAGCTGGTGAAACCTATGACGTCATATTTGATACTGTAGACAAGAGTTCGTTTTCAGGTAGTATCCATGCACTGAAGAGAAACGGTGTCTATCTTTTGGGTTCCGCCCTTGCACTGTCACAGTATATTCGAGGCGCATGGATTTCAATTACAAGCAGCAAGAAAGTCATATCCGGGGTGGCGAGTGAGAGTTCTGAGGATTTGAATTTCCTTAAAGGGCTTATCGAGGCAGGGAAAATAAAATCATTCATTGATAGACGCTATCCGTTGGAACAGATTGTCGAAGCTCACCGGTATGTCGAAAAAGGACATAAAAAAGGGAATGTAGTAATAACTATTGCACCCGGCTTATGCTGGTGAATGGGCGAAACCGTGAATCGTATAAAAGGGGTTTTTTCCAGAAACTTGGTTGGAAGGAACGGCAGGAAGTTAGTAATTTTGTTTTGCTATTACCCAAAAAGATATAATATAGGCACGGCAGGTAACAAGGGCTTTGCGGCTTCGTTTTACTCCACCCAAACCGTCTTTAGCGCCTTCGAAAAGCCCAGGAACGTTAGGCGAAATATAATCCCTGACCATACAAAGTTATATAAATAGTTGTAATATTATAAATACCTATGAAATTTAAAAATAAAATTGTTTTAGTCACAGGTGCAAGTAGAGGTATTGGTGCAGAAACTGCAAAGTTATTTGCTAAAGAAGGCGCAACAGTAATTATTAACTATCTCTCAGATGAAATGGCTGCAAAATCTGTTTTAAATGAAATAAACAATAACGGCATACTTATTAAAGCAGATATTAGCAAACAAAACGAAATTAACAGCATGTTTGAACAGTTATTTGAAAAATACGGAAAACTGGATATTTTAGTAAATAACGCAGGTATAGTTTCTGTAAAACCTTTTTCAGAACTTACTTTAGAAGAGTGGAATAAAACTTATGCTGTAAATATCACAGGAATGTTTTTATGTTCTCAAAAAGCTGTTAAATTAATGAAAGATGGCGGTTCAATTGTTAATATTTCCTCAATAAGAGGAATATTCAATCAAGGGAGAGCGCCAATTATAGATTATTCAACTTCTAAAGCGTCTGTTATCAGTTTTACTAAAACATTGGCAAAAGAAGTTGCACCTAAAATTCGTGTAAATACTGTTGCGCCTGGAATGACAAATACTGATATTGCAAAATTAATACCAAAGGTATCAATAGAAAAATTTAAAGAAGATATTTACTTAAAAAGACTTATTGAACCAAAGGAGGTAGCAAACACAATTTTATTTTTAAGCTCTGATGAAGCAAGCGCTATTACAGGGGCATTATTGGTGGTAGATGGGGGACAAAGCCTGAGTTAACGGGTCAGGGATTAAACTCATGGGTGCGCTGTGCCTTGCTGTTATTATGTTGCACTTTTTATGCCGATTGCCAGACATATGGACATAGTGATGGTATCCCCACAATTCCGATTGTTATTTCTGCTTTCTAAAAGCCCTCATTGTTTCCTTGTGAAGGGAAGCGATCAAATCCCCCATTATGGCAAAGATGAACATCTGTATCCCGCTAATTATGATAAGTGCAGTCAGAACCGCCAGCAAAACATGTGTGATATTGGCCATCCACTCTATCACAACGTATGTACCGATGACCAAACCGAAAAAAATAGTCACACCCCCCATAACACTGAAATAAAACAAGGGATTGTTTATTTTTGCCATTTTGAATATCGTCGTCCCTATCCTGAACCCGTCGGTTAAAGGATTCAGCTTAGTGGGCGCCCCTTGGGCCCTGGCAAGGTAAGTAATGGGTACCACCTTGATATCTACCTCTTGCCTGACACATTCCACTGTGATCTCGGTTTCGATCTCAAACCCGGCCTGGTTCAGTACCATATTTGAGATTGTCTCCCTGGTGAACCCCCTGTATCCGGATAATATATCGTTGAGCCATTCCCCGTAAGCGAATCCGAAGGCTTTGTTAAGAATCCTGTTCCCCAATTTGTTCAATCTGGTGAAGGCACCCTCACCCGGATTTGCAAACCTGTTACCAATGACATGTCCGGCCCCCTCTGCAAGTGCATCTATGATAATGTTAACCTCACCAGGCAGGTAAGTACCATCCCCGTCTATCATTATCACATACGGGCTGTCGATAATATCAAAAGCCTGAATAACAGCCTGTCCTTTTCCCTTATCAGTCTGCATTACTACATTGGCACCCTTCT
>JABZFQ010000050.1 GCA_014237365.1 Desulfobacteraceae bacterium
GAACAGACTTGACCCCCGTCTGACCCCCGTCTAGTTATAGCGGGATTCCTGTATGCATACCTTTGCTATGAATTGTTCCACCTTTTTCAGGCGGTCTTGCCCCAAAAATTGATGTCTTACCTTTTGATTAACCTCTTTCAATAGATAGTCAACAAAATCTCCGCCGCCCAATATCCGCTCATCCGAACTCTCACGCATTCGTGATAATCGTATTGATTTGAGTTGAGACTAGAGGCTACCAATATTTATTCACGCTTGTCGACCTCGTCCCATATATCCTTGACAATACGCCGTTTTTTCTTCAATATTATTATATTGTATTTTTGACGGATATATTCGTAACAAGACGATACTTTCAAACACTGGAGACCCAGCTCACGTGGTAATGCCAGGTGTGCATCGAGTTTCATCCTTGCTTATTAAGCGGTGGTTGCTAAGTACTCATCAGGGTACTGTTAGCAGTAAGCATCTCGACTATTATATAGACGAGTATACGTTCTGGTTTAATCGCCGTACATCGCGTTCACAAGGTTTATTTTTTACCGGCTTATAGAACAGGCAGTTGTTACCGCGCCAACGTCGTACCGTAATATCCTGGATATGAACCACAATATATAGTGCGTACTTGCGTCAAGTGGATACCCCAAAAATAAAATATTATCCAAAACTCACAACTTAACTAAATTGGTAACATTGACATCAATATATAAATAGAAATTGGATGGTAGGCGGGATCAAAAGTTACATGATATACAACTGATTATGAGTGCAATGGAGGGATGTTTATGTCAAATGGTAAATTCAAAAAATATGACTATTTTAAGGGGTTTGAGAAGTTTGGATACCAAGACTATCACAATCATTTAGGTGGCGTATTACCATATGATGAACTAAAAAAATTCTATTTGAAGAATTTTATACATAGTAAGAAAACGTTTGGGTACGAGTGTAGCGAATTAAGAAGGTATGACAACTTATCTGTTTTAAATTTTAAGGAGTTTAAATCTGGAGTCGGGCTGTTCCTAAGAACTACGTACCATCTGCTTAGTCAAGGATACGATTTTACTACAGAAAGAATCGCGCCGGAGCGAGGTGCACACGTCGCTATGCTCGGTGTGTTTTATCTATTCTTATTTGCCGCTAAAGCAGACATTATAAAGGAAGGGGTCCAGCCGGACGTAAAACCTCCAAAAGGACCTGGTGACATCAAGGATGTGTTAATGAAATATCTTGGCAAGTGTTATGAGCTGCTATCTGAAGTTGGTGCTAAGAAATTGCCGGACGATTGCGGGAGAGTTGCCAGACGGGCCTTCATGAATTATGTTCGCGCTACACGGTATACTCCTTTTGATGACGGCTATGTGGGACGTAGCGCCTATTTAAAGATTTTCTCTAAAGATGAAGGGAAAAAGAAGGAGATCAGCGTTGGGAAATATGGTATGGAATCGCTAGAATGGCTCTATAAAGAGGAGAAGACAAGATATGTCGAGATGTCCCAACCTCAAAAGAAAATCCCCGAGGGATCGAAGGAAAAAGCATGGGACTGGTGTAAATGGCTGCTGCTAACTGCGAACCACAGAGAAATTTTGGCCGGGGAAAAAAGCTTTGAAAAGAATTATTGGATTGATTTAGTAAAAGGCCTCGAAGTTCGACGTAACTTCATCGGAATTGATCTCGCAGGGCCCGAGGGGTACTCTTATAAACAACGAGAAACCGAAACCTTGGTGAATGACTTGCTTCGACTCTTACAGGAAGCAGCAAAGGCGCGGGAAGAAAAATATAAAATCCCATATGTAGTGTTCCGACCACACGCTGGTGAGGGTTCAAGCATACTCGATAAAGGGGCCAGCCTGGTAGAAGTGGCCCCGGTTGCTTTCGTCAAGGGAGCTATGGAATACGTTAGGAAAGAAGGGAAGAAGAAGGTGAAAGGTATGACCAGCGCCTTTTTTAAGTGGTTAGATGGGGAATATATTAGCTCATTGTCCCTGAAAGATCATGTGCGTGATTTCAAGATTTATAAAAAGAAAGATTTGGATTCAGAAGTAAAAAAAATGTCCATCAATAACATACAGGTCTTTATCAATGCGTTGCGTAAAGTTAATTACCCGGAAAAATTTCCTAATGTAATCGTTAGGTTTGGCCATGTGACCCATGTGACTGAAAAGCAGGCACAAGAGATGGCTGAGTTAGGCATCCGTGCGGATGTGAATCTTGGTAGTAACCTAAGAACCGGATCCCTCAGTTTTCTAGAAGATTTACAAGACGCTCAAAATCGAAGAGCTGTGTTCGGTGACTGGAACAAAGACTGGGCGAGCTTGGTTGATAGAGGTCACGGTATCGAGCATCTGCTGACGGCTGGTGTCAAGGTCGCCCTTGGTTCTGACGGACAGGGTGTGGAGGTGACTAGCATTAATACAGAATATCACCTTGCTGAGGAGTACTTGAAAGACTTAAAAATAGGTAAACAGATTTCTGAGGACAAATTCCGGAACTATGGAATAGCACTTATAAACAATGCCAGGGAGATGATAGGTCCAAAGTAGATAGCCAGGATGGAATTAGAGCAAGCAACAGTAAACGGTCGCGGAAGGAATGCCGGTTGCCCGGCACCCTCGGCACAAACTTAGGTGAAAGGCTAACATTTTGAAAATAGGGGGAGGTTGTTGTGTTTTTAGGGTCAAGTCTGTTCTTGGCACTTATCAATAATTTTCTTTACAGATTCCGCGTCAGAGTGAACGTCGCTATTACTTCTATTAATGTAATGTTTTATTCCCCTGTGCAGTTCATCCCACTGTTCCTTCCACAACTCTTCTGTCCTCTGCACAATTACATCAACCCCCGCATTCACCCACTGCCACCACCCCTTCACATATTGCCCAATGCGCTCCATCCCCGCACCCTGCTCATAAAGCCGGGCAATCTTATCAAAGTGGTTTATAATGGTCTGCCTGGCCACATCAAGACCATCGGCAGATTCCGGTGTCATCCTGTATCCCCAAAAAAAAGTTATCAGTTGTCAGTTGTCAGGGGGAAAGTTGTCAGGGTGCAGTTGTCAGTTATCAGTTAAGTTCGATCATTAGTTGCTGCGAACTGCACCCTTTCTCCCCTGCCAACTGCCCACTTTCATCTGCCCACTGCCCACTGCCTACTGACAACTGCACACTTTTATAAGTTATTATGTTTAATCGATCTCATTAAGAGCCTATTTCAGTAGGCGACTAAACGTGACCCAAAAGGCCAGTTGGAAGGGCACGAACCATGTGTACATGGCCTACTGAAATAGGCTCTAAACCAACCAGCATGGCTGAAATCTCTCTCGTCTCATTTATCCACAGCTTGCCGGACTGTTCATTAATATATCCTATGTCCATAC
Source organism: Desulfobacteraceae bacterium (assembly GCA_014237365.1). Taxonomy (GTDB): domain Bacteria; phylum Desulfobacterota; class Desulfobacteria; order Desulfobacterales; family ETH-SRB1; genus B13-G4. The sequence continues at coordinate 3,374 of JABZFQ010000050.1, forward strand.
CAATATAAACTTGCGTACGTAGCTCACCACACGAACCTTTTGCATAAGAAAGAAAGTTGATACACTCCTTGGGCGATTCTCTTTCCATTCCTTCTGCTATATTACTTGGGATTGACAAGCCGGAACGAGTAATCTGATCTTTGAAACCATAATCCTTAAGATTGATCAGCGCTTTATAAATATCGGCGCTCAACCTGGCAGATCTTTTCCAAACATCAAGGTCCTCAAATTTCACCATCCCCCCTTTCTTTTTAAAAGAAGTTTTCAGTTTTCAGTTGTCAGTTGTCAGTGGAAAGTTGTCAGGGGGCAGTTATCAGTTATCGGTTGATAGTTGTCATTTGATTGTTATCAGTTATAAGTTATAAGTTATCAGTTATCAGTTAAGTCCAATCATTAGTTGCTGCACCCTGACAACTGCCCACTGACAACTGCCAACTTTTCTTTATCCCTCATTTGTCCCATGTACAGGCCTCAGCTTAGTCGGCCACCTGCTGTTTGCCAAAGGTATAGACCCGTACATTTCGTAAAAAGAAGTCACTAAGTCGTATTCCAGTCTGTGTGCGAATTGAGATCCCCTTCCTAAATACCAGGCGACAGTTGCGCCAAAAGATGCACCATATTGATACCGCGGCCACCATCTTTGTTCCCCACGGTCATTTTTAGCTAAAAGTATATATTTTCGATGTTCGGCAAGTTTTTTTCTCAGATCTCTTGATTGCCCGATATAATAAATAGGAGAATTACCCCATGGGTAGGAAAACATGGTGCCCTGGTTAGCGCCAAGCACGTATGCTCCTGCGATTTCCGGAGCCCATAAAATATTTTCGTCTTCAATGTCAATCAGCTCTTCTATTCCGTCCGGCCAGCGACGTTCAATAAAAAATCGCAAATGAAAATCTCTCATTTTATTCCTTTCAGCATTTACTCAGCGCCGAACCTGGAAGCAATGATCCAAAGCCACTGCCCACTGACAACTTTTCCCTGACAACTGCCAACTGCCCACTGACAACTTTCCTTACCACTCATCATCTTCATGAGTCTCTCCTCCCTCTTCATCGGATTCCTCCGGGGAAGGTTCCTCCTCGTCATGAATATCTTCATGCTCATCCGGCTCCGGCTCCGGCTCTTCGTAATCTCCGGCCTCACCCGAAGCGCCAAGATTGATGCCCTCGGAATCAAAGTTGACAAAGCTCTCAAGATCGACCTTGTAAAGCTCCTGCATGGCCTGCCACTCCACGCTGTTTTTATGTTCTTCAAAGGCGAAAAGCTCATTGATATTTGCGGCGAACTGAAAAGAAAACCTGGTAAACAGCTTTGGGAAATAGACCTTTGGGTCAAAATTGGCGATGATGCTGTTGATGTCATCAGCGATAAGGGCAGCGCTTGAAAAATTTTTCTTGGAGATCAGATAATCGAAGGCTTGAAGCTTTCTTATGAGGAGCTTCAGATGAAATGAACCTTCAATGCCAACTCCCTCTCCATCATCAACAAATGAAGAATCTGCTAAAAATCCGCCTTTTTTCTCTTTCCTGGGCGCTTCTTCAATTTCATCTTCCACTTCTTCTCTCTCTTCTGGCTCTTCCTCTACTTCCGGTTCAGGCTCGCGGTAAACGAGACGCTGGAAGGCTGTCAGCCAGTCATTCACCTTCATCAGGCCGTCAAGCACAGAACCAGCCGCATCCTCCAGAACCGGGCCCAACGTGCGCCGCAGCTCATCGCCCGCATCAAGAGCCTCCTGAACCTGGTCGCTTGACACCTCAGATATCCACCCTTCGTAGATGCTAGTGTTTTTCGCCTCCTCGCGCTGCAACTTCTTGATTAGCTGCTTCATCATCCAGGTCAAAATGGTCTGGATATGCTTTTCACGATTTTTCACAGGCCCAAGGGCATCTAAGTTATCGCGCAGAAGATTTGCCAGGCACTGGTAAATATCGGCCATTGCCCCTACACCCTGCTCTATGAAATGGCCGTAGAGAGAATAGCCGATGATGCGGATGTCATAGATCTGTTCCTCCAGGATCGCCTCGGACTGTGCTGCTGCTTCCTCGTATTTGCCATCCTGCATCAGGGTGGCAATATCACTTAAACGCGGATCAATGGTTTCAAGGCCGGGATTTTCAGTTACTTCGAGCGTTCCCTGTAAAAGTTCTATATTCATTGATAGCTCCATTATTTGATTTATATTTTTCGTAACCGTTCACGGTTGTCGGTTCACAGTTTACAGTTTTTTCAATGAACTATGCAACGATCGAAGCATTTGCATAGTTCCCATACTCCTGCGTGGGAACGAGAAAAGAGGACCCCCCACAATTCTCCTCTACCTTCTGTTTTTTTCAACCGTGAACCGGTAACTGTAAACCGTGAACGGTTACTATTTTTCTACGCATCAAACTGTTTTTTTATCTGCTCCAGTACTCTTCGATGCCTGGCTCGCGCTATCTTAAAGGAAGCATCCGGATCTGTTGAGAGACACGCAGAGCAGATCTCAAAGCCCTCAACCGTCTTCAGGTTTTCGGGCAGCACTTCACGGCTGCAGGCCTGACACTTTAATCCGGCTTTTATATCCCCGGTACCATAGTGCTCTTTTTCTGCTCCGGCCTCTTGTTCATAAACCTCGGCCGGAAATGGTTTGGGCTTTTGAGCTTTTATTTCCGGCAATCTATTGTAGCAGTCAGGACAGTATGGATTGCCTTCGAACTCCTTGCTGCCCATAGCTGGAATCTGCCGGCCACAGGCGTGACATTGCACTGGTCGCCTTAAATCCAGTCGGACCTGGGCTACTTTGGGCTTAACCTCTAATTCTTCTTCCTCTCTTTCTGCACGTGGCGGGATGGCAGGCCTTTTCACCAGGTTTTCATAACACTCCAGGCAAAACAAAAGGCCGAGCATTTCGCGGCCATTACCCTCTTTGATCTCTTTTTCACAGATCTGACATCTTTGCCGGGCACTTGCCAGCGCAGTCTTATGGACAGGCATTTCAGTCTCGCCTTCCGGCTTTTCCTCTTTTTTTTCTCCTGCCTTGTCCATCAGGGCCTGGAAGCATTCCAGGCAAAAGGGCCACTCGGCAACCTTTTTGTACTCCATGTTTGTAAGATCTCTACCGCATTTTTTACATTCCATAGTTAGTGTCTTTCCGATGAAAAAGTTATATGAAAAAGCTATTAGCCATTAGCGGTTAGCTGTTAGCTGAATGAGTTATCTGTTTAATTAAGCTATTAGCCATTAGCTAAAAGCTAACAGCTTTTTCTTCTCCGATATGCCCTCTGAAGATCCTGATTCGGCGATATGATTCACCGCCGTTACGAATCCTGTCGTAGCCCAAATATGTTTCCGGATGAAGCTTTGCCCATCTTTTCTGGGATTTCAAGACGAGATTAATCTCCAGATCTATACCTGTTGGTCGCAGGAGAGGGAATATCAGCGCTTTTAAACGGTTTTTGATTTCCCACGGCCAGGGAACTTTGGTGTCGGTGCTATCTTCTTCGCTGCAAAGGGTGATACACCTGCCATGGATCGGAACCTGGGATTTGCTGCCAAATGCTGTGTTGCTTCCAAGCGCGCTTTCCCCCAGACGGATCGGGACAGTCTGCATTTCGAGGCTTAAAAGAATCTTTTCCACCTTCACACCGATCTCGGGAAAAACTGTCTGAAAGAGCCAATGCAAGGTATTACAGGATTTAAGATCAAGCGCTTCAAGATAACGCCGCTTGGTCAATTCCCAGGACAGAAAATAGAACCTGTTTATTTCAGGGTAAAGGTTACAGATATAATTCCAGATCAAGTTATGATCAATGTATCCGATGAATTCGTCAAATTGACGACCGTCGGTAATAAAGCTATCTATCTTCTTTCTGAAATAACTTGGCAGTGGAGACTGGGCACTTAAAAGACCTAAGTTTAATGTAATTACTACCTCGCGAACCGGCTCTTTCTTGAACTCAATACCTTGTATCAGACCTGTTTGTGAACAGATGCTGTTATGCCCTCTGAATCTGATTTCATCCTCACGGTAGTTCATTGACATCAAAAGCCGCAATAGAGAGATGATATCAAACTCATGTATTTTATCTGATATCTTTTTTTCAAGAATATTCATACTGGCAGTCTCACAAAAGTTGTTTTCCTCCTATCTCAAACGCTTCCACCAGATCCTCGATTCGGTCAAGGACCTCATAGATGGCCGGGCCAATGTCGTTCTTTTCCTTCTGCGCGGACGGTTCTTTTTCAGCCTCTGGAAACTTACGAACAATAAGCACGTGGAGTTCTTGCAACAAAAAATTTAGAGCTGCAACATCATCACCTTGAAACCGATTATTTATAAGATTTTGAAGACGATGAAAAAACTGCAAGGCATTTTGGTCTTCTACTTCTGAGGCTTCGACACCAACAGGTCTTTTGGCGCTTTCTTTGATTTGTTTCCAACGCGGGCGCAGGCGTTGCGGAGAAAAAAGGTCATCAATTTTATTTGCCACACCTTACACCATTGTAACTACTCAGGTTGTCAGGTTTACGGTTCATGAGTATTCGCGGATCACATATAAGTCCCCAAAAGCAGAAACAAAAAGTATACGACTACAAGAACTCCGGCTGTCACTAAGTAGTTCCAATAAGGCGAGCCGAAAGGCCTGATACGGCCCATTTCTTCGGTCTCTGCGTGGGGAATGGGAAGTGCCTCCTGTTGAAGCCTTGCCTGTAGCTTTTTTAGATATCCGATTACCTTAACAGGATCACTCTCATAACGCCCACGGAATCCGTAACGCAGACAAAAATAATATACTTCATAAATAAAGACGGGCGTCTGGGGCTTGAGAAGAATATCATCCAGAATTTCGTAAAAAACCTCGCCGGCATTGTCAATTTGGAAGAGCTCTTTTTGCAGAAGCGGCCAGCTTGTCTGCATTGCCCGCAAAAAATTTGTCTGGATCAGCTCGTCAATCTGAGCCACGATAGGAAAGAGTACGAGGTAGGTGTCCCGCTCCGAATACTGCTCTTCAAGCGTAGCCCTCAGAAAATCAAGCTTAGTCCTGAGTTCCGCTCTAATTTTTACAATATCATCTGAGGTGCCGCCGCTAATATGTGAATCCGCTTGAGGAACTTCGACCCCTTGTTGTAGATCATCGCTGCCTGCATAAAGCGAATCTTCAGGAGTGTAGAGGCTTCTACCGCAGAGCTTTTCCATCTTAGTGTAAACCTCATGTATGGCTTCCCAATGTTTATTTTTCATTTCGTTTCCTTTCCTGCTTCACTGCCTGCAATCTCTTTACGAACTTCTATCTTTGCCCCTGAAATCCAGGCGTCAAGAATGTTTTCCACATGTGCCAGGAAAATTTCCATCAAGGGTTCCAGGCTTGAATCATATTCCCGAAAACTAAGGACGTATCTATGTCTCAGCATGCCCGAAAAATCGATGCCTTGCTGCATGGCTTTTTCAACCCGCACATCAACCAAAAGCTCGCACAGACGCTGGAATGTGGCCTGCCTCATTATACCCATCGCCTGGAGTATATCTAATAATTCATGGCGGTTTAAGGTTGCTCTGTTTGTAAGTGTTAAAAAATGCAGAAACCCGTCCATATTGTCCTGAAACAGGTCTTCGGCATGAGGGACAGGGTTTACCGGCAGCTCCCACTTCAAACCAATAGTGCTGCGGCTGAAGGGAGAAACCGTAAGTCTCTGCGAAATTGTTTCAGAAAACCACGGTTGAATCCAAAGCGCATCAATTGAAATGGTTCTTGGCTCCTGAAAGGCTTGTGGAAAGTGCAGGTTCAGATAGTGATGCTTCTTCCCCTGTGAGTCTCTCAGTTCCTCGGTTTCATAAGAAGGTGCTGCTCCGGAAAGTATGCCGGGTCTTACGGGGGACATACCTTCCTTGGTAATCTCGTATACACCCAGCAGGGAATGAAGCTCAAAACCGTTTTCAAGGTCGGTGTTACGAATGGCATAACGTTCCTGCATTCCGCTGCAGATAACCGGCTGAGCCATACCCTGCCTGATGTTGATTATCGGAGTAGCGAAAAGCTGAAATACATCTTTGTTTAGAACCAGATTACGCGGCCAGTTGGAGTCAAGATCAAGGCAAATGCTGAAATTTGTCCAGTTGCGCAACGGCTTTGGAACCTGAATATTTAAAAAAAGCTCCTGCCATGGAAAATGGAAAAAGAGCCTCTCCTTTTGGAGAGGGTGCCTAAAATCATCATCGTCCGATTCAATGCCATAGGACACGTTACAGGGAGTGCCGGATGTTGTTTCATATACTTTTTCATCAAAAACCACCGATGCCTGCTTAAGATGATGCTTAAGATTGTAAAGTACGAGCTGTGAAGCTTCATAATTATTCAGATGATTGATGAAGATGCTGATTTTACCAATTTCTTCGCTACGTGCAAAGGCTGCCCTGAAGCGCAGAACCAATCTAAAGCCCTTGCCTGGCAATAACAAATTGCTGAACTCGGAAAGAGATATGGGTAAAATACGCAAATTGTTCAATGTCTGGAAGATTGCCGCACCCCCCGATTCCGGCGACACAGTAATTTCAGACCCCCTATGGAAAAATAGAGTTTCTGAAATTTGCGCCGTTGGTATCGCCTGAAGGATAGCCATAGAGGGCAAAGGTGTCAGCAGATAGGGGAAAAACTGCTGGAAAATTCTGCGGCGTGTGGAAATTATATTGCGACAACCGGCAAGCCTTGTGCGGGCGGAAAAAAGAGCCATGGCCTCAATCAAGCGCCTTACATCAGGGTCTTCGCGATCCAGAGGGACACCCGGGTACAAGGATGCATAGGCTATACGAAAATTTTCCAGTGCATCCATCTCTTCCAGGAATGCTTTGTATAAGTTTTCGTCAATTCGCATCGTTAAAAGTCGCCTTTGAGGTATATACAGATTTCAAGTTGTTAACCCATCTTAAGCAGGCCTTTGATATTTACAATACTACCCTTGAGGGTCGCAGCTCCGCTGGCGACCAGGTCCATAAGTCCCTTTGCATCAAGCTTAATACTGGCCCCTTTTAACTCAGCACTGGCTGAGCCTGAAAGAACCAATGTGCCTCCTTTTATCTCACTTTTGGAAGTACTCTCAATGGTCGTATTCATGGCTTTATATTCTGCCGCGCTGTCAGCGGCAACACCTATATTTTTTCCGCTCTTGATGTCAAAGTTCTGCCCGCTTTCATGGAGAGTTTCTTTCGTGGATTTGCATGTTATAGTCTCAGCATCCAGAGTAAAAGTTTTGCATTTCATGGCAATGCTGTCTTGCTTCTGGGTAATTGTACTTGTTTCATCCGAGCCCTTGACGGTTGTTGTAATACTGGTACCGTCCATGACAATGGTCTGGGTGATCTGATCATCACCGTTCTCAACAGTCAGAAGAACGCCTTTTTCCTTATCCAGTTCTATGCGGCAAACAAGTGTTCCCATAAGTTAAACCGTTTACAGTTGTCAGTTATCAGTTGTCAGTTGTCAGTTTTATGTTTTGATCAACCATGAACTGCAAACTGCACCCTGCCCACTGACAACTGACAACTGACAACTATTACTTTATGTGCTTTCCTCTTTTGTCTCCAGAATAATAGTACCCTCGTGAAGCTGAATTTTTTCGGTATCTTTATCAAATGTACGCTTCATGTTGAACTGAGGTTTGTTATCTACATAAATGTGATTGATAGACGTCTTGCTTGAATCAGTCTTGCCTAATAACAAATGATTACCCTGGCTGTCCATTGGAAGACGGCCACCCGGCCGCCAGTCAAGAAAGCGCTCAATCCGTGCAGTATGAAAATCAAGTGCCACCAGAACTCTTTGTTCTTTATAGGCTGGGAAATAAAAATGCCCTGGCGCAAAAAGGGGGTCAAACGGAACAACAACTTCCTTGTTGTCAAAGAGGGGAATTTTTACTTTGTACTGATCAAGTGCCGTCTGCGGATGTTCATACACCTGATAGGTTTCCTCTTCTTCATCGCCCTGCTCACTGACGATCTTTCCTTCTACATGAATCGGGTAGCGAGGTGTCTTGAACCCGGGCAGATTCAGAGCACCTTCGTCCTTAAGTTCCAACCGGGAACGCATATCGATATTGTAGCGGGAATATTCCATATTGTGATCAGCATCCGGCTCCTCGTCAACAGCCTGCGCCTGGAAAAAGATATCTCGCACGCGGTATTCCGTGTCGTGAGGAAAGATTTTATCGCTCCAGAGGCCGCCTTCTATCTTAACAAAAATACCGGGCCGATAGGTAATCTGGGGAAAGCGGCAGTGGATCAGATGAAGCTCATGGCCTCTTATTTTATGCTTGTTTGACTCCAGATTGAAAGCATCCTCAAAATCAGAGGCAACCGGCAGACACAACAGGATATCGTGCCGCAAGCCTTTCTTTGACTGATCCCGGGATGTCTCTTTTTTTTGCGGGTTTTCAGAAAATGCATTCAGAAATCTGTCATTATAGCGGATGGTTGGTGGAAATGCTATGCTGTGTTCCGCTGTTTCCAGCTTACTCATATTGATCGGCTGTCCACTCAGGTCTTTAGCTCCGGAAAGGGTGTATTCGTTTTCTTTTAAGTCATAGCTGAAGACACCGTTATGAGATGCTGCATACCAGATAATAAAATCATAAAAGCTTGCCCCTTTTTCTCCCGGCTCTACGGAAAGTGTATTAATGGCAAACTTTTCATCTAATGCTTCCCAGTCATATTTCAGATTAACTCCTGTTGCCTTATTAGCCTCTATCAGATCTTTTACCGTCCCATCCACCAAAAGGTCACAGGGAAAATGCTGCCGCCACAGTACCTGCGCGGAATCAGCAAAATCTATACGATAGTGACGATAAAGGACGGGATTGTCTTTCAGGTGTACATTTTCTATCGTGAGCTCCTTGAGCACAGCCTTGCCGGTTACAAACCCATGCAGTTCCAGTGACTCTATTTCAGCATCCTGCGGTTTGAAATGTGGCTCAACATTCAGCTTAACCTCCATAAGATCGTGCTTAATGAAACGGGAAAAGAGCTTGTCTTCCCTTGTTTCCGATGATACCCAGAAACTCAGCATGGCCTTAAAACCGTAAGGCCGGATACCGACCCTCAGGGATTTTATATTGGCGCCGGGAATCTTGAAAACTTCTCCTCCAACACTAAGCTCCAATGCCATTTCTAAAGCATCGCTAACTATCTTAGACTTTGACTCTTTCATTAAGAATTCCTGATATAAAAGCCATTATAAACTGAATCGAACTCCATGAACAGGGACTGCTCTGTTTCTTTGACTCTGCATTCGATTTTAAAGGCTATGCGGAAAGGGTCATCATTATCCTCAAGAGATATACTGACAAGCTGAAGCCTTGGCTCGTATTGCTCTATATTATAAGTAACTTCATCCATTATGGCTAATGCTAAATGATCGCGAGAGCTGTATTCATTCATATCTCTTATGCCGTATCCTTCCAGGAAACTGCCATAGCCCTTCTTTGTATTGAGCACATTGTTCAGATTTTCTATAATGCTCTGAAGGTCCTGATCGCTGCGGCCTGGAGTTAAACTTCCGCCGAATTTGTTAAAAAATACCATTGTTAAATAAAGCCATTAGCTGTTAGCTCTTAGCGGTTAGCCATTAGCGGTTAGCTCTTAGCTAAAAGCTAACGGCTAAAAAAGCCATGAGTTTTTGTTTATCCACTAATTATCCCGTGCGCCAATAGATATAAAAGTCCGTATCCTTCAGGTCAGGCCTGTCATAAAAAGTCAATGTCATTTCATTCAGCGCATGGTCCCACTCTTCACCCTCCCTGATCAGATAGAATTCAACCTCTGAACCAAAGGAATGCTGAAAGGGAGGGCGTACAACTTTTTTAAACGGAATACCTTGCAGCGCCATCTTGTGCACAAAAGGCAATCTGGCTTGACCCGCTACCTTAAGGTCATCAATGGAAAGGCTGACCATTACCTGACTTTTCTGAACAAGAAAATATACATCTGTGGCCTGCCTGATTTCATCCGGCAACTTGACCCGGTAAATGTTGTCAGTAAGCTTAAAAGGCAAGTATGGCGGACGGCTGCGCACTATCTTCATCTGTTTATTCAAAAGACTTATCATATCCTTAAGAGATGCAAGCTGATCATGATCGTAAGGTGCGGCAATATCTTGCGGAGTTGCGTTCCTGTAAAGACATACCTCAGTATACAAAGTCTTTAATTCTTCATAGAGAAAGTAGGGGTGCAGGTGGATCTGCGAACCAAGATTAGCCAGCAGCCTTTGAGCCTTGAAGACACTTTTAAGGCACTGTTTGACGCTGACTAAACTTTCTCCGCTTAAGTAGCTGGAAGCATCCAGGGAAAGATTATATTGAAAAAGCTCCAGCACCCCGGAAAGCTCATGCATGTCGATCTCCAAAAACGGCGATGCGCCCAGTTGCATCAGGGGGGGTATAAAGTCCCGCGAGATCTGCCAGGTACCCTCAAGGCTTTTTTTAAATTCAGCCAGCTTTAATGTTTCAATGGCATCGGGATAATCCTGTTCCGAAGAAATGGCCAGCCTGTAAAATATCTTGGCAATCTTTACTTCAGCATCATCTTCCCAGCCTTTCCTGGTATCATCGGCTGCAGGATTATCTTTAAGAACATGCAGATATACTGATACACTTACCATGCCGGGCACGTTCAGATTAAAGGGGGATACCGTGGCGTTTCCAGGAACATCCAGAAGAAGTCCGGATCCCATTATCAAAGTTATTTCCTGAATGGAAAGGACTCCCTCGTCAAAAAGGGTCTCATTTAATTTCAGCTTCCCGATTCCATAGAAAGGCAGACCTCGCATGTGGAACCGCAGCACCGTATCTGCCAGAATCGATTCCTCCTGAGCCAGTAAGTGCTCAGGCAGAAGGGTCTGACCCATTTCCCACCGAACTCGTGCAAGTTTATCATCCATCTTCAGGCAGCAACCTCCACACCCCATTTTTTGACGAACTTGTCGGTAACAGAAACTGCCAGATGAATTTGCATGGCAATATCCTGGGGCATAACACCCAGATTAAAATTGAAGTTTTTCGGAGAGACTACATCCATGGACTGATCCATGTCTATTGACATACTAAGCTCTCCTCCTGATTTCTCGATAAGTCCTTTAAGGTCAGTGTCATTGGCATGAAAACATTTATAATACTTTTTCTCTTTTGGATCATAGTCATATATATTAAATTTGAAAACAACCTCGGTATTGGCAAGGCTCTTGTGTGTAAGCGTCGAAATCTTTACTTTATTGGCATTAGAGACCTGACAACTAAACTGTACCGGATCCGCATAGCCGCCATTCCAATAGATCCCCGATACAATACCAAAAACCTTTACCAGTTGCGAAGCGTCCTCTGGATTGCTGATGTTAAGGTCGGCATCAAAGTCAGTATCACCGACTTTACATGAAACAATATGCCCTACAAGTATTTGTTCATCTTTTTGAAAATTAAAACCCTGGGAAACGCTGCAACTATAGCTTGATTCAGCCATCTTAAATTCCTCCTGTTTAAATAATTTTGATTATGGTTTATCCATTTTGATCAGAGTCTGGCATCAAGCCTGAGCTCGACATCCATACCCTCAAACTGTATGTGAGGCAGAATTGATATACTGCAGTCATACCACCCTATCATTCCCTCCCGCTCACTCACCTCTACTGATGCTGCTTTAAAGGGATAGAAGCGCAGCGTCAGGTCATCAGGGTCAACCACGGTAGTAACATACTGAAATATCCAGTTTTTAAGAGAATTTTTGATATATTCGGCATCAGCACTGCTGCCGATATTGTCACGCATGATTGATTTGACATAGTGGGCGATGCGGGTGATTGAAAAAGTATAGGAAAGGTTGGTAACCAGTTGTGCGTTTTCAGAATCTTTCGGGTCCTTGAACTTTTTGGGTTTTTTGAGCGATTGGCAACTAAAAAAGCACGCATCGGCTGTGCCCTTGCGATAGACCAGAGGCATAAAGCCGCAATTGGCAAATTCCAGTTCTCGATAGTCAGGAATCGACATCTCGACCGGAATTTTTATCTCTTCTTCGCCACGCACATTGAAAGTGTGCACGGGAAGTCCGCTAACCAGTCCGCCGCCTTTAGGGCCACGCAGGTACTGGCACCAGCCTGACTGGGCAAAAGACTTCACCATATTCTGAGCGAAGAGAGATACAGCATTGCCCCAAACATAGTCCTCATCATTGTCACCCCGAATCTGTTCCTGAAACGGGATATCCTTGCAGGGATTGGTCTCCGGATCATAAGGAAGACGGGCAACATATCTGGGCAGAGCCAGCCCGATATAAGCGGCCTCTTCCGAGTTGCGAAGTTTATCCCAGGAACCGTATTTCGGATGGTTCATAAGCCCCTCCAGGTCTTTGATGGCGGCGAGTTCTTCCATGGAGTCGCATCCGAAGAATTTCGGCGAAACTGATCCTATGAAAGGCGCATGGCTGGCTGCTGCAATTTTGCCCATGATTTTCAACCAGAACTCATCATGAGGGATGTGCTCAAATTCATGCAAACTGATGATGCTGCCAAAAGGCTTCCCGCCGTACTGGTCGTATTCGCTGATGTAGACCTTTTTAAAAAGGGCGCTGCCGGTAATATCAACGGCATTGGCCTCAAAGTCATCGAAGAGTTCCTCCTTGTCCACGTCAAGGATGTCGATCATGATATCAGCCTTAAAATTCGTATTTAAGATAAGGTCATTGAGGGACCGCCAGTTTGATTCCATCTTTTTGAAATTTTCATGGTGGATGATTTCATTAATCTGATCATTCACTGTCTGATCGATGCGGGCAATCAGCTCGTAAATGCTGCCCTTATCCAGACGACCAGCAGACTTATCAACATTCAGCAAAAGGACGGCCATACCTGAAAGAAAGCGGTCTTCCTCGCTGACATCCTCCTTTACGACCTGAAGATTGTCCTGAATCATGGGAACCGCTTCTTTCAACTCGGTGCTGAGACGCATACTTGAAAGAAAACGATTGAGATCAAGCTCTTCCGTTTTTTCTTCGGTCTTTACTGCTTGTTTGGTTTCTTCAGCCATGAATATCTTGCCTCCTTAATAGAGTTTATTACCAAAATATATGAATGCGTTGATTGGTTAATAACCGATTCTTCTATTTCCCGTTTAAACCTGAGTCGAGTAAAAAATCGCTCAATTCAGGTTGAAGGAAGCTTCAGGCTTTCATACCCTTTAAGCTGTTCCATCATCTTAGCCAGAGCTTCTTCGTCGCTCATCAGTTCATTCAGGAGTTTACGAAAGTCTTTTCTATTATCAACGTTAGAAACGACTTCCTCCAAAAGCTTTTTCATCTGCAAAATTCCTCTAAGCTTGGGCACATGCTTGGCTACATGGTCCGGTGAAAAAGACCTCATACTGTCGACAGGAATTTCCACGTCCATATCCTCAGCCATTTCCGGATCAATTTTGTTGGAGACGGCAAATTTTAAAGACATGCCCATGTCCTTCATTACCGCATCCGTGTTTGTACCGTCCAGGGTACGCAAGCGCCTCTCCTCCAGATCCAGCTTCCTGTCCTTGGAACTTCCCATAGAAAAATTACCTTCGACAAGCAGCCGCAAGGGCAGACTGACGTCCTCGGGCTGACCACTGACTTCGGTTTTGTACCTGAGAGTAAGACGGGATTTTGGTATTTCATCCTGAATTGCCATATGCTATCTCCTTTTCTTGTTTGAATTAGCGCCCTTCGGGCGAGCTATTATGAGCTGTTAAGCTATTAAGCTGTTGAGCTTATCAGCTTAATAGCTTATCAGCTTAAATGAACTATGCGGCCTCAGCCTGAAGAACACATCCCCTCAACCGTGTAATGGAACGAAAAATTTCTCCGCTCGATTTGCGGGAAAGCGCTCCTGATAAGTACTGGCTGCGGCACCAGTCATGGTCAACCTCAGTATCTGATAGAAACCTCGGATATATGGGAAAAAACACTATTCTGTCCGGCTGAAACTCATTACCCATTTCTTCTGCAATTGTCCCGCGGATTTTAGATGTCAAAACCGTTTCATCAATGTCCGCACTGCTGCCTTTAAAAACCAGCAAGACAATACGGGACCCCCTTCCTGTGTCTGAAAGAGGAACCTCGCTTATGGAACAGAATAAATTGGATCGGACCAAAACGTTCCGGACTATTTCATAAATCTCATCTGCCGGATAAGATCTGCCCTCCCTGCTGCAAATACTTGTTCCTGTAAAAACCCATTCCCCACTGCTGCCGGCAATAAGACTGGTGGTCGATCTCTTTTCCTCATCTGGCGCACCGGGCGCGGAAAGACAAAATACACCAATGTCTCCCGGAGACTCGGAATCCCCTCCCGAGGGGTCGGCAAGCGACCATGCCCTGCCTGGCGCAGGCAATACATTCATATGAGCCATGCCTTTACGTCGTACAGAAAAAAAAGAGCACCCCCCAAATGCAGCGTCACATTTCAGGTTAAAGGCATAAGCATTTTCAAGCTTAAGATCTCGAACAAATAGTTGCCACCGTTCCATGTCAGATGATTCGGCTGGATTGCGAAACCAGCATTCCCATACTTTACCTGCATCAACCTGGCTTTCCAGTAGTATGTCACGTACCCTTTTACTCACGCCAAAAGCCTTGATGGACCGTCGAGCCACAAGCCCCGGATCGGCGACTATATCTTCCGGCTCTAAATGCAGATAGGTAGCGCCACAAAAGAGGCCCGCCAAAAGTAAGGCCGGCTGGGTTTCCAGTAAGTGAAATCCAGGCACAGCATAGACTCGACCTGGGCCAAGCCCCAGCCCTATGATACCATCGCTCAGCCCGCAAAGATAGGCTGCATCGCTTGTTATGTCCATGGGCAGCCATGGCTTATGACTGCAAGGATCAAAGCAGCTAAAAACTGCCTGGCCCGATGGGTACACATAGAAACGCTCTATACCAGGCTGCGCATCCTCCCCTGCCCGGGCTTCGGTCAGCACCTTGTCACTCCATGCAGTTAGTAATGAAAAATGCTGTTCATCAATAACAATATGGTCCGGCTTCAGCGCCTCAAGCCTCCTTTCCAGAAAAGCTTTTCCCTGTGGCGGCAGGAAGGAGATCTTTAATCCCGTCTTCAAGGCAGCCAACAGATCAACTATTAAGTCTAATCCCATAGGCCGGATTATACAAAGGGATTCTTCCGGATGCAGCCCTAAGCGTGCCCACATGCTTGCCTTTGCAGAAGCCATGTCACCCAGATGGCTGTATGAAATTCCCCTGAAATCAGCAGTCAAATCATATAAGAATAAGGCCGGTGCGGTATTATTTCGATTTCGGGTTATGATATCATGATAAAAATTATATTTGTTGAAAAGGACACTGGCACCCGAAATATCAAAAAACGAGTCATGCGTACTTTTAAGTGCACGCCAAAAACCCTGCGTATTTCGATGGCCTTCTTCAAGCCATTCCAGCTTCCCACAGGGTTGCTGCCCATCCAGGCGCAAATCATTTTCAATTAAGTCAGTATTTAAAACTTGTGACATAGAATATTTTCTGTCAAAAAATTTCCAACAGCCATTTCCAGAATCCATTCTTTTCTTTCTCGTATTTCAGGCTGTTGTCTTGAATTATAATCTTATATTCCGACTCAAGAGGTCTTTCAAACATAATCTTCCAGTTTTCTTCAGGCTTGGTGAACATGGCATAAATTCCAAGATCTGATTTACCGGGCACTTCGACCGTTATCTCTTCTTTGCTGCCCGGAAGCACCACATGCCAGGTCAGAAGACTTTCATCCGGTGAGTCGGTATAAACCAAATCGGCAATTTCATCGTAATCTTCTATCAGAAAACTCTTTTTATCTACATTGCGAATCACGATATATAATGGCTGTGCATTATTGGCACTCTTGTCAGGCTTAATACAAAAAGTAACTTTCTTCTGATGTAGAAATTTATTGCCTGCGCATCCACAGATACTTGCCATAATCAAAAGCACAACCAGTATGCCTAACGTCCTTGCTTTCATTCTTGAAAGAAAAACTTCTTTTATAATTTTACTCATAAGATTATTACCCTAAAATGTTGAAAAAGTGTAAACTACAAAATGAAGGATGCCAATTTAAGTTACAGCTACCTGGGCAGTTTGAATATGGCCCAGGGATTGTTCTTTATGGCAAATTTAATTTCTAACATTCTGCTTTCGGACTTCTTTCCCGAGCCCAGCATTGTCTTAAAAACACTTTTTTTCATTTCCGGAAAATCTACCAGCCATGTTAGAATATAAATCTCTCCAAACATTTTATCGTCACTGCCGATTAAAGAACTTATGGCTAAATCATCGTCTTCACCGAACTCTGAAAATTTATTAATCACGACTATATCTTCGGCTTTCTGCAGAAGACGAAAAAAACTCCATCCGGTCCTGGAAATCTTTACCGCATTTTGAAATTTTGTAGTCGTATCCCTGGTTGCAAATTCGACCACCACGGATGCACTGCTTGCAGTTTGCCATTGAAACCTAAACTCCTTCCAGGATGGCTGCTGATTAAAACCAAAAATTGAGTCCCCTCCTGCATGCAAGTAAGAAAGTATGGCGATTGGCTCATTAATGACCGCCGGAGGTAGTGGAATAGGCTTGATCATAAATTCAAGCGGCAGTTCATCGCCCTTATTGTCCCACAGGCTGTCAGAAAGCCTGGCAACAGCATTCACTATCTGTAGCATATTTTTAGGAAGATTTGGAGCACCTATCGCGTTTGTGCTCGCCCGCCACAGACCACCTCTTTCCACGCAAAACGGTGTCAGCAAAGCATTAAATGTTTTCCAGAAATGGCTATGCGGATGCGTAGCTCGTTTTAGCTCCCCAATCGAAACATCTTTATTTGATGAGATATCGAATGGGAATTTATTATAAAGAGGGTTTATGTCGGTCTGCAAGATATCAGCCCATATCTTACCAATGCCCACCTCAATTTCTTGCATTCCCAGAGAATAGGCTTGGTAGACCGGTGCCAAAAAAACATCCTGCCATTGCGACGAAATCCCGACACTTTTAAGCCACAATTTTATCAAATTCAGATAAGAATCCGGTTCGTCGCGAAAAATTGCGAAACTTATCCGTCCTAGCGGAGTTAACCGATTCTTAAAATCTTTGAATACCTCTTCTTTATCATCATCCATGACAGGTTTCCGGTCTTGTATGTCTATTTGCATCTGTTCCAGCAATGCCTTGTATTTATTCAGCTCCGGGAATGTGCCTTTTTGTTCCTCCAATAAACGCTGAAAAAACTCAAACTCTCTTAGTCTCAAAGCTATAGATTGCAAATATTCGTTTTTGCCTGGATCAACTGAGGTATTGTCCCTGACAGAAAGCAGGACATCCATGAACTGGGATGAAGGCAAGGTAAGTTGAGTTAACACATAACGCAAAGCCCCAGGTGATTTGGCCTCTATGTCAAAATCCATGTAGTAGTTCTCGTAGGACTCAGCATAACGACGCCCATAGGCTTCAACCTCTTTGGCCAGGAAATTTGAGAAATAACTTTTTTCCTTTTGTGGAATGGGTAGTTCTTTTATAAAAGACGGCAATTCTATTAAGACCGGTTTGACTCTCTTTTCAAGTGCATCCTTCGTGAATCTGCCGTCAACCCTGGCATGACCGATAAAAAGAAACCTGCCATCGTTGGATGGGTTAATTACGAGGTCTTCAAATTCTTTCTCTGCCGTGAAAAAAAGCAAGCCGTCATGCCTCTTGTTGCGTACGATAAAATCTCTTAAAAAGAAGGTAATCCTGCTGCGATTCAGCAGGTTGTTCCACTGCATGCCGCTGAACTTGAATTCCTCTCCCGCAAATAAGAAATGAAACAAAGGGTCACTTTCACCTACAAGGCCCTTAAAATGAAGCATGACTTTGAGATTTTCATGCAGACCGCTGAGACTTAATTCATCCGTTACCTCGGGATAGTCAATGCCGGACGCCTTTATAAATTCCAAAAAGTTTTTGACGGATTTTTGCCTGAGCTGGGACTCTTTCCTGGCAATAAGGTTTATATTGATGCCCATCGGAGATTCTTTTGCCAAAAGATCCGAAACCTTTACAGAGAGATCATACCGTTCGAGTTCCCGGATAACCTGCAAAAATGAATCGGTCTCCTGCTGCAACCTATCGAATTCTCCCTTGGTAATGATAGGCTGCTGGTAGAATTTGCTGATTTTCAGGAAATAAACCATCCAGATATGAGGATCATCGGCAATGCTTTTTTTCTGGTGGTAGTAAAGGTTATCAACATTGAGCCGGATATCCTGGGAAGACTTATTATTATTCACATAATCCGAAATTAAAAGCCTCGGCAACCCGATACTTTTCGACCAATGCGTAACATTTTGCCGAATAAGCCGGCCAAGTTCGTTGTCCCTGGTTGCATAAATCAGAGCAAATAGATAGAGAATCTTATTTGGGGCATCTTCAATTTGTTGAACATATTGTTGTCTTAGGCTGTGGATTTCCTTTAATGGTTCACCCTGTACCTTGTCCCTCAAAGTTTTCCCCAGTGAGAACTTTTCCAGCTCGGGGAACAGATAAAATTTGCGGATATTTTCTATGCAGCGCTGGTTGATTTCCTGATTTATGTTAGGAAAAAAATTGGGCAGAAATGTCAAAAGAGGGTCTTTTCCCAAACGGTAAGTGAAGTCCATGAACAGCCGGTGCATATTCTCATCATAGTGAGCCGATGGCGATGCTTCAACAACCTCTATTTCTTGATATCTTTTATTGATCAACTGCCGCTCATATATAAAAGCTGAACTTAGATATACAAGACCTGCAATTCCTATAGCGGCGGCTGCAACCCTGTGCCTGAAGAGGGGATTAAATTGTTTTAGTTCTTTAGCGGTAAGTGAAGTTGCAAAAGGATTCGAAACAGGGGTTTGTTTCTCTGACTGGAAAGCCAGACAAAGCTCAACCACTTCCGGCTCCGGAGACAATGGATCCGGAGTTTGCAGAATTTTAATAAAAGCGGAGAGGTCATTGAAAAGTTTCGGAGTCTTGCGCATAAAAGCAATGGCTTTCAGATACTTATCAGCAGGAAGTGAAGTAAGAGCTCGGCTTAGATGGTTTTCATATGGTTCCAGACATTTCGTAAGGTTTTTTAGATCCTCTTTTGAACTGAACTCAAGCTTTAAGGGAATATTGTTCTGGGTGAGAAACCGGGAAAATTCGAGGAATCCATCAAGCTGATCCATATGTGTCAGCACAAGACGCACCTTAACCGGCTTTTTACGAATTCGTGCAAGCAGATTAACTTTCCCTCTGATCATCTGTGCCTGTTGTTTCAAATATGCCGGTTCATCATTCTGAAGCGCAATACCGTTCAGGACAATTACAACTGTTGGGTCTTTACGCCTGAAAAGGGGTTTCCAGAGTTTGAGCAGAGCCAGGCGGGCATTTTTCGATATATCTTTTAGCAGAGTGGCCGGTATTTCCTGTACCAGAACCTTTGATCCCAAATAGATCCTTAGCAGTGGACTTGCGGTAAAGCTGGAATAAAACTGGCGCGCATGCCCTTGCCAGTCCGTATAGTTATCAATCAGGGAACTTTTTCCCGCACCACTTTCTCCAAAAACCACAAAGTGCTGATAAATCATTATGAGCCGTCGGAAATCCCAAGGGATCTCGCGCAGGAATTCTTTCCATACCTTAACAAGGCTTGAAACAGGAAGGCCCTTTGGGGCCTCCTTTTTTTTCGGTTCTTCCGGTTTAGGAGCTTTTTTTGCGCTGCGACGCTTCTTGAATGAATAGACCAGTAAACCAACGAGAAGCAACACGGCCAGGACGGCCAAAAAATAAGGCCAGTTATCCCATGTGAAGAAGCCGTTGGCCTGAACAGGCGCCGTACTCTTTGACGCTGGAATTAACTTCCTTAAAACATTCATTCTTTTTCTTCCCCTTCATCCTGAGCTTTGATACTATGCAGTTCCTCAGGGATATCTTCAGTTCCGATTACAATTTCATCACCCGATGCAAGAACATATACCACATCACCAGGCTGGATTTTGCCCGCAATAATTTCTTCGGCCAAGGGATCCTGTAAACGCGTTTGTATCACCCGGTTAAGCGGTCTAGCACCCATAAGAGGATTAAAGCCGAGTTTGGCCAGGAGGGTTTTTGCACCGTCCTTTACCTGAAGCTTCATATCTTTTTCCTGGAGAAGCTTATTGAGGCGATTAAGCTGTATTTCGGCAATCGGCTTCATCCCTTCAAGGGTAAGCTGTTTAAAGACCAGAATATCGTCAAGGCGGTTCAAAAATTCCGGGCGAAAGTGAGATCGGACAGCCGCCATAATGCCTGCATTCATCTCCTGGATCTCTTCCTCTGTCTCGGCAGGCTGAATACTCTCAGATCCCAGATTTGATGTCATGAGTACCACGGTGTTCGTAAAATTCACGGTCTGCCCATGACTGTCTGTCAGACGGCCATCGTCAAGCAGTTGCAAAAAAAGATTGAACACATCCGCATGTCCCTTTTCCACCTCGTCAAACAGAATTACGCTGTATGGCTTGCGGCGTACGCTGTTAGTCAGCACACCGCCCTCTTCATAACCAACATATCCCGGAGGCGCTCCAATAAGACGAGCCACGGAATGCTTTTCCATAAACTCGCTCATGTCAATCCGAACAAGAGCACTCTCATCGTCAAACATAAATTCTGCCAGGGCTTTGGAAACCTCTGTCTTCCCAACACCGGTTGGACCAAGCATAAGGAAGGACGCTATGGGACGGTTCGGATTCTGTACACCGGCTCGTGACCGTCTGATCGCCTTTGATATGGTTGTAAGCACATCATCCTGACCCACGACCCGTTTTCTTAGATATGCTTCTAAATTAAGCAGTTTATCTCTTTCCGAGCCCATCATCTTTGAAACAGGAATTCCAGTCAGATGTGAAACTGTATTGGCGATATCATCTTCAGTGATTTTCTGCTGCAGAAAGCCTTTGTCAGAAATATCTATATCAGCATATTCTTCAAGGGTTTTTTCGCATTCGGGTATTATCTTGTATTGAAGTTCAGCCACCCGCGAAAAATCCTCTTCCCGGACTTTCTGTTCCATCTCGCGCTTGGCTTCCTCCAACGCTTTCTTTGCCTCCTGAACTTCGGTCAGCGCCTTCTTTTCTCTTTCCCATTTTTCAGTAAGCTGAGCACTTTTTTCTTTCAGTTCTTCCATTTCCTGTCTAAGATGACTAAGGCGTTCTTCGGTTTGGCTGTCTGTTTCGTTTTTCAAAGCCCTGATTTCGATTTCCAGTTCAACAATTCTGCGGTCGATCTTATCTATTTCTTCCGGCTTGGAAGAAAGACCAATACGTATGGATGCCGAAGTCTGGTCAATCAGATCAACGGCCTTGTCAGGCAGAAAGCGGTCCATGACATATCGTTTGGAAAGTTTGGCCGCAGCTACAAGTGAAGCATCCAGAAGCTGAACGCCGTGATGCACCTCGTATTTTTCCTTTACTCCTCGAAGAATGGATATGGTTTCTTCAATACTCGGCTCTTCAATCATGACGACCTGGAAACGGCGCATCAACGCGGCATCCTTTTCAATATGTTTTCTGTATTCCTCCAGGGTTGTTGCGCCGATGCATCGAATTTCGCCACGGGAAAGCGCCGGTTTAATCAGGTTGGCAGCATCCATGGTACCCTCGGAGCCACCAGCACCGATGAGCATATGAATTTCATCGATAAAAAGGATAACATTACCGGCATCAGCGACTTCCTGCAGTAAGCGTTTAAAACGCTCCTCAAATTCTCCGCGGAATTTGGCGCCGGCAATCAGTTGTCCCATGTCAAGGGAAAGAACAGCCGTAGGTTTAAGATCATCCGGCACATCACCGTTGACAATGCGCTGGGCCAGGCCTTCAACAATAGCGGTCTTGCCGACACCTGGTTCTCCAATGATTATGGGATTGTTTTTTAAACGCCGGCTTAGGACCTGTATGGCAAGCCTTATTTCCTCCTCCCTTCCGATTATAGGGTCAAGTTCACCTTGCCGAGCGCGTTCCGTGAGATCCACGGTGTACCTTGCAAGGTATTCAAAATCACCTGTGCCGTCTTCTCCCGCAGAAAAACGGCTCCTTGGGGGCTGCTTCAAAAGAGTCTCAAGCTCCTCCCTGTTTGTGCCTGCATCTGAAAAGGCTTCGAAAATTTCCTCAGTTTTAAGCATGCCCAGCAGGATATGGTTAATGTTGATATACTTTCCACCTGTGCTCCCAGAGGCTTCCTCTGCAAGGATAAAGATCCTTTCCAAATCGCGATTTATTGGGGTCTGTTGACTGTCAGTCTTGCCTTTTGGCTGTGTAAGAAGTTTGCCGTCCACTCTTGCTCCAAGAGCTTCAAGATCGATTTTAGTCTGAGATAGATAGATTTGCGTCAGATGGGCCTTAGGTTCCAGCATGACCGATAGCATATGCCAGGGGGTAACATACTCATGGTCTTTTTTTACAGCCAGTCGGCATGCGCTTTCTATAACGTCCTGAGCTTTTACTGAAAACTTTTCAATAATCATAATATTCTCTCAAAGTAAATGTTTTCCAATTAAACCAAGATGTTCGAGATTAATTTTCTTCTATAACAGTTACATAAAATGTAAGCGTTCACGGAACATTGAAATTAGAAATTAGAAATTTGGCCTTCATGCTTTTGTATAGTTCTTCCCAATTTCTACTTTCCAATTTCAACTTTCAAGCCGTGAACGGCTACAAATAACCGGCACACATCTTTCAGATTTCATTAATAATATTTATCTATTGTTAAAAACGGTTTTTGTCAACATAAACGGAAGGTAAGGGCAAATAATAATTGTAGGCGTTCACGGAACATTGAAATTAGAAATTTGGCCTTCATGCTTTTGTACTGTTGATGAACGTATTCAATTTGGGGCCGAGTTTTTTAACTATTGCTTTTATATTTGCAGCTATGTTGTCAGATGATCATATTATCTGATAGCCCACGGTGTTCTGAACCTTTCATCTCTCCCTAATTTCTACTTTCCAATTTCAAGTTTCAAGCCGTGAACGGCTACCAATAATTAAAATTTTAATTAAATAAGGAACGGGGACGAAATAATTTCCCCAAGTAGGCGCATAGATTTGGGTCAAATTTGTTCGATCTCAAATCACAAAAGTTGATGGAATAGCGGGCTATTTTGATATTTTTGTGATTTGAGATCGGGCAAAGGTGGCCTGA
>JABZFQ010000160.1 GCA_014237365.1 Desulfobacteraceae bacterium
CGGAGGTTCGAATCGTTTTGCACATTCCACCAATATCTCGCATATATCACAGAGCGGGGAACCATCCCCGAAAATCAATAACTTTGTTCTATTTTGGTTACACTCAAGTTATTTCGTCCCCGTTCCTTAATGAAATCGTATACGAATTGAAGGAACTCCGAGATTCTCTGATGCTAAAAATTTTGGAGCAAATCCTCATGAGCTATGACGATCTCATTTCGGAGTGATTAAGCCAGACAAAAATTTATTCCAGCAAGAGATTGACTTGGGGACATCCATTTGTAAATTAGTTGACTCCTTAGCATATTGATGAAATAGTTTTTTTATGCCGTGCCGCGATCACGAGCGATCAGCCAATCAAGGATTGCCCCCCAATTCCGCTTTGGAGCAACTTTCAGCTTGAATAAATTAAAAGTAATCATTTTAATAACGCTTTTTTTGTCATTTTTCGGCCTGTTCTGCTTTATACTTGATCTCTTTATCTATGCAGACATCCCTGCATCAACCATTAATCATAATGAAAAACTTATAATTATTAAACCAGGCCAGGGCTTTAAGTCTTTTTCAAAAAGCCTGCAAAAAGATGGCATTATAAAAAATCTGTATAAATTTAATTTATTTGCCCGCATTAAAGGATATGACAAAAAAGTAAAAGCTGGAGAATACATTCTTTCTCCTTCCATGACACCGTATAAAATACTTCAAATTCTGGTTGCCTGGAAAGTTTGTCTTCACAAGATAACCATACCCGAAGGTTATAATATACGTCAGATCGCCTCAATTACAGCCAGAGCCGGATTATGCGCAGAAACAAAATTTCTAAGTTCTGCAACCGATTCATCATTTGTACATGAAAAAGGAATTGACGCTAAAACCTTTGAAGGATATCTCTTTCCGGATACATATTACTTCTCAAAGGACGTAAGTCCTGAAAAAATTATATCTGCAATGGTTAAGAGGTTTTGTTCTGTTTTTACTCCCACCTATAAAGAACAAGCAAAAAAACTGGGACTTTCAATTCATCAGGCAGTAACGCTGGCATCCATAATCGAAAAGGAGACGGGCGATCCCGAAGAACGGTCTGTTATCTCTTCTGTTTTTCACAACCGCCTGAAGAAAAAAATGCGGCTTGAAAGTGATCCTACGGTTATCTATGGGATAAAGCAGTTTGACGGTAATATAAAAAAAAGACATCTTAAAACATCAACACCTTATAATACCTATAAGATCCCCGGTCTTCCACCTGGACCAATTGCAAACCCCGGGATAAAGGCAATAGAAGCTGCTCTCTTCCCCGCTGATACGAATTTTCTTTATTTTGTATCAAAAAAAGACAATACTCATATGTTCTCGACTAATATAAGGGATCACAACAAGGCTGTAAGAAAGTATCAATTAAGAAAAAAAGAAAATCCAATGAACATTTCAGATTTTTCAAATGAACAGATTGCCGGCCAGCGCCTGATGGCAGGATTTGACGGAACCAGGCTCAATGATGACCTGATTTTTCTTATTGGTACCCTGAAGATTGGAGGAATCATTCTGTTTTCAAGGAACCTGACCAGCCCGGATCAGATAAAAAACCTGTGTATGTCGGTTCAGGAATACGCGATAAAATGCGGCCAACCACCACTATTTATCTCAATTGATCAGGAAGGAGGACAGGTAGCCAGACTGAAAGAACCTTTCACACAGTTTCCTGGCAATCCAAGCATAAAAGATGAAGAAGATGCCGTGCATTTTGCAGAAACAACCGCCTCTGAATTGAAAAATGTTGGTATAAATATGAACATGGCACCAGTGCTTGATGTGGCATTTGATAACAAGAAAAGTATTATGAGAGATAGATCTTTGGGGAATGATCCGGAATGGGTATCAATGATAGGAGTAACAGTAATAGAGCGACTTCAAAGAAATGAGATAATGGCTGTTGCAAAGCATTTTCCAGGAATCGGCAGAACTGTACTTGACCCTCATATTGAAATGCCTCCGCTTGATGCAGATCTCCGGACTTTAGAGTCAAGCGATCTTCGTCCTTTTTACGAAGCCATAAAACATGATGTGGCTGGGATTATGCTATCGCACATACTTTATAGCAAAATAGACATAAAATGGCCTGCAAGTCTTTCAACTAAAATTGCAAAAGATCTTCTTCGGGATAGAATGGATTTTGATGGAATAGTTATGACAGATGATCTGGATATGGGAGCAATTAAAAGCAATTGCGATATAAAAACCGTCATAAAACAGATACTTTCGGCAGATATTGATATTGCTTTAATCTGCCACAAAGGCCCGAATATAGAAATTGCATATGAGGAAATTCTAAAGGAATTTAAGGAGTCTAAAAATATTAAGACTAAAGGAAAGGTGTCTGTAAAAAGAATACTGAAAACAAAAGAAAAATATTTAAAATTTTTTAGGTTTTAAGGAACAGGGACGAAATAACTTCCCCAAGTAGGCGCACAGATTTGGGTCGAATTTGTTTGATCTCAGATCACAAAAGTTGATGGAATAACGAGCTATTTCAAGATTTTTGGGATTTGAGATCAAATAAAGGCGGCCTGAAGCTGTGATGCATAGTTGGGGAAGTTATTTCGTCCACGTTCCTAATATTGAACGAGCCATTCAGGAATGGAAAAAATGTGTTCGGGCTGTAAAATTGTCTTTAATTGAAAGACAAATAACGCTTGATTTGTCTTTGTAATTGAGATAAATATTTTTTATGGAAACAATTCTTGAGCAGCTCATAGCCAATTTTCAGGAACAGACGCTTTCTCCTTTTACCCGGCGGCACGTTCAACTTCCATGGCTGCACGGAAAAATAGATACAGTCATCGGTATGCGCAGAACCGGCAAAACCTGGTTTCTTTTTCAGGTCATATCTGACCTCCTCGCAAAAAAAACGCCAAAGCAATCAATTCTCTATCTAAATCTGGAGGATGAACGACTTCATCCCATGACAGCATCTGATCTGCATCTAATCCCCGATATCTATTTTCGTCGTTATCCGCAAGCTCGCGACGGATTATGCATATTCCTGTTTGATGAAATCCAGAATATTCCTGGATGGGAACAGTTTGTCCGGCGTCTGTTAGATACCGAAAAGATTCATATCTGTCTCACAGGTTCTTCTGCCAAGCTGCTGAGCCGCGAAATAGCAACCAGCCTGAGAGGCCGATCACTTGCAACTGAAATATTTCCATTCAGCTTCGCAGAATATCTTGAACATAATGAAATCAATACTGAAAGCGGCAGACGTCCCGGCGCTGGAAAGCGATCTCTTTTGGAAAACCAGCTCAATGCCTATCTGTTTGAAGGCGGATTTCCAGAAATCCAGAATATTGCCGGCGAATACAGAATTCGCATTCTTCAGGATTATCTGAATGTTGTAATATTGCGCGATCTGGTAGAGCGCTACCGGATATCAAACATCGTCCCGCTTCGTTACATGATAAGGCATCTTATGAATGCACCGGCATCTCTTTTCAGCGTCAACAAGTTTTATAATGCTTTGAAATCCCAAAGCATTTCATGCGGCAAAAACACTCTTCACGAATATCTGGATTATCTTTCTGACGCGTATCTTTTTTTTCAGGTATATATCCACAGCAGGTCGGAACGGGCGCGCATGGTCAACCCGCGAAAAATTTATGTCATTGATACCGGACTTATCAATGCGTGTTCCCGTAGCGTCAGGCCGGAATGGGGCCATCTGCTGGAAAATTTTGTTTTTATGGAACTACGAAGACTGTATGATACCGTTGAATATTACAAAACAGAGAGCGGCCTGGAAGTGGACTTCCTTGTAACAGATATGCACGGCCAGGAGTTGCTGATCCAGGTGGCGGCGGAAATGGAAACTCCTGCGACCCGATTACGAGAATTAAATGCTCTTGTGGAAGCCATGAAAGAATCCGGTTTGAGAAAGGCCACCATTGTTACGCTGAATCATGAGGAGCGTATGGAAACAGAAGCAGGCCATATCCAAATCCTGCCTGCATGGCTGTGGGCGCTGTCGCTAAAAGACAGCAGCCTTGCCTGATAAAATAGTAAGCGAAAAGCTCTTAAGAAATTATATGGGGAAGTTAATTCGTCCACGTTCCTTATGATTTAATTCTTGAATACACATCTTCATTAATATCTGAAGACCGGCCATCTTTTAAATAATGATAGCCTGTGGCTGCAATCATTGCTGCATTATCGCCGCAGAGATCAACCGAAGGTTCGCTGCCACACCTCCAACTATAGAAATCCGATCGCAATCCATTTCCATTGCTGCGTTTAAAACTTTGTATGAAAGAACATCAACAACCGACTCCTGAAACCCTGCAAGAATATCGGGAATCTGATCTTTATATTTATCACCGTGTGTCTGAATATAGCGGTTTACCGCAGTTTTTATGCCGCTGAAGCTGAAGTCAAATCCGGATTTATCAAGATATGCTCGTGGGAAAACTATTTTCGACGGGTCTCCCTTTTTAGATACTCTGTCTATAACTATCCCACCCGGATATCCCAGGCCTATTGCTTTTGAGATTTTGTCAAAAGCCTCGCCGGCAGCATCATCTCTTGTCTGCCCCATAAGTTCCATCTCTGTATGATCTTTAACATAATAGATGCTTGTATGACCGCCTGAGGCCAAGAGTGATACAAAAGGAAATGTAGGCGGATTTGATTCTAAAAAAACTGAATTTATATGGCCCTCAAGATGGTTTACGCCTATCCATGGAATACCAAGTGTATATGCAAAAGATTTTGCAAATGAAAAACCAACTATTAATGAGCCTATAAGCCCAGGACCCTGGGTTACAGCCAATGCATCAATTTGTTTAAAATTAATATCGGCCTTGCTGACTGCTTGCTTTACAATTGGTACAATATCTTCTATATGTTTTCTTGAGGCAAGCTCAGGCACAACGCCGCCAAATTTATGATGCACATCAACCTGGGAAGACACTACAGAAGATAAAATTTCAGAGCCGTCAATAACTATTGACGCAGCGGTTTCATCGCAGGATGTTTCAATGCCTATTATTATCATAATAACTGTCTTCTTTTTTATTGTTGAAAGATATAACTATATTGTTTATCATATAATTTTAAAACAACTATAATCTTTACTCCGATGGATAGGCTGAAGGCTGTCAGAAAGCTTCAGCCTTCGGACTTCAACCTTATATAAAACCATGAAACCTGTTGTTGCAATTATTGGCCGCCCGAATGTCGGCAAATCTACCTTTTTCAACCGCGTTACAAGATCAAGAGATGCCATTGTCGACGATTTTTCCGGTGTCACAAGAGACCGGAATTACAGAGATACTACTTGGAATGACGTTGCTTTCACCCTGGTTGATACAGGAGGTTTTTTGACTGATGATAAGGATAATTTTGCAAACGAAATCCACTTTCAGTTACTCCAGGCCATAGAAGATGCTGATGTTATAATTCTCCTGCTTGATGGCAAAGCTGGGATATCACCCTATGATAGAGATATTGTTGAAATTCTCCGCACAATTGCAAAGCCGGTTTTTTATGCTGTTAATAAAATAGACGGTCTTGAACAGGAAACAAATCTTTATGATTTTTACAGCCTTGGGATAAAAAAATTGTATCCTGTTTCTGCTGAACACCGTTATGGTATTCATGATTTTCTCGACGATCTGATACTCGCATTTCCAAAATCTGATTCAGTAAAAACAGAAGATATGATAAAGCTCGCTGTCGTGGGCAGACCCAATGTAGGCAAATCATCTCTCATAAACAGCATTCTGGGTGAAAAACGCCTGCTTGTAAGCGATATTCCAGGAACAACTCGCGATGCAATTGACTCGGTCTGTAATATTAACGGAAAGCCATATCTTATTATAGATACCGCGGGTATCAGACGTAAAGGAAAAGTATCAAAAAAAATTGAAAAGTTTTCAATAATCAAAGCTTTAAAAAGCCTTGACAGATGTGATGTTGCCCTTATCGTCATGGATGCGGACGAGGGAATTACCGAACAAGACATAAATATCGCAGGATATGCGTTTGAGAGAAAATGCGGTTGTATAATGCTGCTTAATAAATGGGATCTTGTTGAAAAAGACAGTAAAACCGCAAAAAGATATTATGAACAATTAAAAATAGAGGCAAAATATTTAAGTTTTGCACCAGCCATTACCATCTCCGCTCTTACCGGTCTGAGAGTTCCAAGGATATTCACGTATGTTGATGAAGTTTACAGCCAGTATGCAAAGCGTATAACAACCGGCCAATTAAACAGGCTAATAGAACTGGCAATCAAAAAAAATGAACCTTCACTCTTTCGGGGAAAACGGCTTAAATTTTATTATGCTGCCCAGGTGACTGCAAAACCGCCTACTTTCGTCTGCTTTGTAAACTATCCTGATGCAGTTCATTTTTC
>JABZFQ010000161.1 GCA_014237365.1 Desulfobacteraceae bacterium
TCTCAAGGCTTGACAGCAGTTTAAGCGCTCTTCTGGCAAGCACATTCATTGGCGGAGGTTCTTCGGATTGGAGCTATTCCATTGCCATTGGTGGAACAGGAGATGTATATGTAACCGGTAGAACATGCTCATCTGACTTTCCCACAACTCCCGGCGCCTATGATGAAAGCTTTAATGGTAGTTATTATGATGTTTTTGTCTCAAGGCTTGACAGCAGTTTAAGCGCTCTTTTGGCAAGCACATTCATTGGCGGAGGTTCTGGGGATTATGGCTATTCCATTGCCATTGATGAAACAGGAGATGTGTATGTAACCGGTCAAACATGGTCATCTGATTTTCCCACAACTCCCGGCGCCTATAATGAAAGCTATAATGGTGGTGGAGATGTTTTTGTCTCAAAGCTTGACAGTGATTTATCAGCGGCAGTTGACCTGACTCTTACGCCTGATTCTATTACAGTGCCTCGTGGAGGGATATTGGAGATTCAGGTTGTGGTCATTAACAAGACCGATGAGGTTCAGAGCTTCTTTTTTGCCACAAATGAAACATTGCCAAATGGAAAGATCTATCCATCTTCCGGTTATCTGGTGGGCCCTGTGAAAGTTACTTTAGAGCCTGATGAATCAAAATCCGAATACATATCGCACACCATACCAATAAATTGGCCGCTGGGAACTCATACTTACCACGGTTATATTGGCAAAAACAGTGAGGACCATTTCGATATTGAAGTCACCGAAGCTGTGACAGCAGCAGGTCCTGAAGATTGGGAGACCAGGGTGGGCCCAAACTTTAATAATTAAGACGACCAGGATCGGCTTTGCCGGGGCAGAGTCGCTGTAATTAGTGCCTGACCGAAAACCCCTGTTTTCGGTCAGGCACTAAGAGCTTATTTCAGTAGGCCATACACACATGGTTCGTGCCCTTTCAACTGCGCGCTTAGTCGCCTACTGAAATAGGCTCTTAAGGAACTTCGTCCCCATTCCTAAGCGACCATTTAATATTGAAAAAATTCTTGGTAACGGATGCTATGTGACCGTCAAAATAGAAGTGCTCTATAAGCCATTCTTTTTCTTTGTAGGCAATAAAGAGGTTGTTTTCGTCTATAACCTTTGTGATAATGCATTTTGAAAGGTCTTTGAGACCGGTACCCACAGCCTTGAGAACAGATTCCTTTGATGTCCAGTAACGGAAAAAAAGTTTAACCGGATCAGTATTGACAAGACCCCGTTCCTTTTTGCTGGCTGTTTTACTGAAAAGAGCTTCAGAACACTGCCTTATCTTTTCTATATCAATTCCTATTCTTGTTGATGCAACTACGCCGCCAACATAATCGGGTTTATGTGTTAGAGACCAGTAATTATCGTTAAAGGGCAGCGGGGCTCCGTTTTTGTCCTTTAAAAGATTGCTTAAATGAATACAGCTTTTTTGGGCAGATATATCAAGTGCCTGCCTGGCTTGTTTGCTTAAGCTTAAGACTTTGTCTTTACCTGTAAGTTGTCTCTTTTTTTCGGGAACGGCAAGTATGACCGGATAGATAGTCTCCAAATTAGTTTGCTCTCCTCACGGGTTTCAGCTCCGATTTGTAGAATTGTTGTCCAATGCCTTTAGAATTATCCTGTAATCTGCTACTGTAGCTCCCTTTCCTTTTTCGTGCACCATAAGTGGATTTATATCCATCTCTACGATTTCAGGGTGGTTAGTTACCATATCTGAAAGGCTTACAACCAATTTTTCAAGTGCTTTGATGTCTGATTCAGGTCTTCCCCTGAATCCTTTAAAAATATTATATCCCTTAATACTCTTAATCATTCTGCGTGATTCATTTCTTTTAATAGGAGCAAGACGAAATACAACGTCTTTAAAAAGTTCAACATAGATTCCACCAAGACCTGCCATTAATAATGGCCCGAAAATAGGATAACGGTTTACACCCAGTATCACTTCATCCCCAGGCCGTGACATTTTCTGAACCAAAATGCCTTCAATAACAGCGTTTGGATTAAATTGTTTCGCTCTTTCAATGAGTTTTTGAAAAGCCTGTTTAACTTTTTCTTTGCTGTCAAGCTGTAAGAAAACTCCGTTTGCATCGGATTTGTGCTGAATCTGAGGGGAAATAATTTTCATTGCAACTGGAAACGACATGTTTTCTGCAATTTCGATTGCTTCATTTTCGTTTTTTGCAATTTGTGCCGACAAAACGTTAAATCCATAGCATTCCAGCAACTCTATGCCATCCAGTTCACTGAGATAGGTTTTTCCTGCTGCAAGTGAATCTTTGATAATCTCGGCTGCACGCTTTTTATTGTGTTTTAAAGTAAACTGAGCAAGGTGTTGACGGTTCAGCCAGTTGGAATATTTGTAAAGTGCTCCAAATGCTTTTGCTGTATTTTCAGGGAACCTGAAAACTGGTATACCGTGTTCCTGAAGATATTTTACCCCGGAAGATACGTCGAAAATCCCCATGAAACAGCATAGGATAGGTTTATGAGAACACCTGTCTATACGAACAATGGCCTCGGCAGTTCCTAACGCATTTGTCATGGATTGAGGGGTAAGTATTACAAGTGCACCGTCAACATCTTCATCTTTAATAACAGATGAAAGGGCGTTTTCATAACGATCCTGTGCAGCATCTCCGATAATATCTACAGGATTATAAAGATTTGCCGTTAAAGGAAGATGGCTTTCAAGGGCATCAATTGTTTCTTGCTGGAATTTTGCAAGCTTCAGGCCGGATGAAACCGTCATATCAGTAGCCACAATGCCTGGCCCGCCTGCGTTTGTGACTATGGCAACGCGATTGCCGCCTGGAACCTTTCTGGTGAATTTTCCCGTCTCGCTTTTATTCTTATAGGCAAAGGCAATTGCATAATCAAACAGTTCATCAATTGAGTCAACGCGAATTATTCCCGCCTGTTTAAATATGGCGTCATATACTGCTTCTGATCCAGACAGGGCGCCGGTATGAGATGCTGCGGCCCGGGCACCTGCAGTTGTTCTCCCTGATTTTATTACCAATATCGGCGTTGGCCTGTCGCCTGAGGTGATTTGTTTAACTGATTCGACGAACTCCAGGCCTTTTTTCAGTTCTTCAAGATAGATCATAATGACTTCTGTATCTTTGTCATCATGCATGTAGCGCAGAAGGTCAAGTTCATCCACATCTGCCTTGTTGCCGATGGATATGAACTTTGAGAACCCAAAATCCCTGTCTGCTGCAAAGTCGAGGACAGCGGTGCATAATGCTCCGCTTTGTGAAATAAAAGAGATATTCCCGGATTTTGGCATTCGCCTGGAAAAGCTTGCATTAAGGCTTACAGAAGAAAGCGGGTTAATCACACCAAGGCAGTTGGGGCCGACAACACGGACACCAGCTTTTTTACAAATTGATACGATCTGGTTTTCTATTTCAAGACCCTCGCCTCCCACTTCTCTAAAACCGGATGAAACAATCACAACTCCTTTTACGCTCTTTTTAATAGCTTCTTTAATGGCTTTAAGTGCAACTCCGGGAGGAAGAATTATTATTGCAAGATCAACATCGTCGGGAATGTCTAAAATGTTTGGATAGGCCCTAACGCTTAAAACAGATTTTGCATTTGGATTTACCGGATATAATATACCCTTATACCCGCCTTTCAGAATATTGGCGAATATATCATGTCCTACTTTTCCCTGCCTAGTTGAAGCACCGACAACAGCTACTGATTGTGGTGAAAAAATTGCATCAAGATTTTGCAAAATTACTCCTTTGTAAATTGTTTTTTAAGGGCGTGGTTTTAACTTTGCCCACTATCCTATGTTAAATTCAATTGAGTGTAACCAAAATAAAACAATGCCATCTTGATGATGGTTCCCTATTATGTGATACAATTCGTTTTCAAATAACGTAGGGGCAACGCCTGTGGTTGCCCCTTCCGCCCTGTGGTTGCATATTATCAGGGCAGGCACAGGGGCCTGCCCCTACGGGATATTGCCGAATACATGACTCTGTTGATTTACTCCGATTTTGAAAAATCGAATACAATATATTGTTGTAGATTCAGCATTAGACACACCATGTTGTACCAATTTTTTTGAAATGATAGTAAATCAACAGAGTCATACATTGGGCCGGATTTTCCGGAGGTTCGAATCGTTTTGCACATTCCACCAATATCTCGCATATATCACAGAGCGGGGAACCATCCCCGAAAATCAATAACTTTGTTCTATTTTGGTT
>JABZFQ010000298.1 GCA_014237365.1 Desulfobacteraceae bacterium
GATCACAAAAGTTGATGGAATAGCAAGCTATTTCAATATTTTTGTGATTTGAGATCGGGCAAAAATGGCCTGAAGCTGTGATGCATAGTTGTGGAAGTTAATTCGTCCACGTTCCTTATTGATTTTAGGGGATGGTTCCCCACTCTGTGATATATGCGAGATATTGGTGGAATGTGCAAAACGATTCGAACCTCCGGAAAATCCGGCCCAAGGTATTCGGGGCTACCAACTTAAAACGGGACATTTTACGCCATTTTGGCCTATGGTAATTTCACAAACAAGCAAAATCCAAGTAGTTGCTAACTGATTGAATTTACAGGTTGTCCCGCCTTACGTTGGTAGCCGTATTCGGCAATATCCCGTAGGGGCAGGCCCCTGTGCCTGCCCTGATAATATGCAACCACAGGGCCGAAGGGCAACCACAGGCGTTGCCCCTACGTTGTTTGAAAACGAATTGTATCACATAATAGGGAACCATCATCAAGATGGCATTGTTTTATTTTGGTTACACTCAAATCATTTTTAACAAGGTCTGAAATAAAGGTTTTGGAAATAAATACTGGACGAGTAAAGATTCTTTCGCCTGCTAAAATAAATCTTTTTTTGCAGGTCACGGGAAAAAGAGCGGACCGATACCATAATCTTTTTACCCTTATGTGCTGTATCAGTCTTTACGATACAGTCTCAATTGAGTTTGGAGCCAATAAAACATCTGTAGTCTGCAATAGTCCTGATGTCCCGAAAAATGATTCAAACCTTGCTGTTATTGCCGCAAATATTTTTTTCAAAAAACTGGGTAAAAATGAAAATATTAAGATCCTGATAGATAAAAAAATACCGGTGGCGGCAGGATTAGGTGGAGGAAGCAGTAATGCGGCTTTTATACTTTTAGGACTTAATCAATATTATGGCTGTCCCTTTTCACGTGATGAACTAATTGCCATGGGGCTTTCTATAGGAGCCGATGTCCCATTTTTTATATTTCAGAAACCAGCTTTAGCTTCCGGCATAGGTGAAAAACTTGAAGCATACCAAAAGCTTGATTCTTTTGAAGTTTTAGTTATTTATCCTGGCATTAGCGTATCAACTTCAGATATATATAAAAATCTTAATTTGGGATTGACAAAATGTAAAAAAAAACTTAAAAATTTCTGTTCTAACAAACAGAATTTTGAAGTAGATCAACATTTATGCAATGATCTTGAAACTGTTACCGCTTCAAGATATCCTGACATAATTGAAGCAAAAAAAGCTTTACTGTATTATGGTGCAAGAGGTGCCCTAATGTCAGGAAGCGGTCCTACTGTATTTGGCCTTTTCTCAGATTCTGATAAAGCCCAAAAAGCATATCATATTATTTCAAAGAAAAATAAGTGGGAACTGTTTCGTGCTGATTTGTTGAATGGTTGAATGGTGATTGAAGGTATTTTATTGATTGTATAACAAAAAGACGAAGCGAAGCGATTCCACAAATCAACAGTCAACAGTCACAAACAGCATGCATAGTTGTTATTGGCCGAAGTTAGAACCATACCAATTATTTGTGTATTGGGGCGTCGTCAAGCGGTAAGACACAGGACTTTGGTTCCTGCATTCGGAGGTTCGAATCCTCCCGCCCCAGCCAGATTTTTTGACAGGATTTACAGGATATTTAATTTTTTTAACTGCTGAATGGAATTTTAAAATGAATGGTTTTATAATTTTTTCAGGCAACTCAAATCCCGAGCTTGCAAAAAAAATATGTAATTATCTTAATGTTCCTATGGGAGAAGCCAAGGTAAAAACATTTAGCGATGGTGAAATACAGATTGAAATCAATGAAAACGTAAGATCAAAAGACCTCTTCATCATTCAGTCAACCTGCTCGCCTGTTAACGACACCCTTGTTGAGTTGCTTCTCATGCTAGACGCTCTCAAGCGTTCCTCAGCAAACAGAATAACGGCTGTAATACCTTATTACGGCTATGCAAGACAAGATAAAAAGGTTGCACCTCGAGTTCCTATCAGCGCCAAACTTGTGGCAGATTTGCTAACAGTTGCCGGTTCGAACAGGCTAATTACAATGGATTTACATGCAGGTCAAATCCAGGGCTTTTTCAATATTCCTGTGGACAATCTTTATGCTGCTCCAGCTATCCTGAATTATATAAAAACCAAGTTTCAAGAGGAACTTGTAATAATTTCTCCGGATGCCGGAGGAGTCGAAAGAGCGAGGGCTTTTGCAAAGCGTTTGCATGCAGATTTGGCCATTATTGATAAACGCAGGGAGTCGCCGAATAAGGCCAAAGCTATGGCTGTAATAGGCGATGTTAAAGGAAAGGTTGCAATCATCCTTGATGATATGGTTGACACTGCAGGAACATTAATTGAAGCTACCCATGCCATTGCCGACAAAGGCGCAAAGGAAATACATGCATGTTGTGCACATCCCGTATTGTCCGGCGAATCAGTTGACCGATTGGCCGATTCACCTTTGAAAACCTTGATTGTGACAGATACTATTCCTCTTAACAGTAAGTCCGGCGCATGTGATAAAATTAAAGTTCTGTCAGTTGCAGATCTTATTGGGGAAGCAATAATACGCAGCCATAAAGGTGATTCAGTGACATCACTTTTTGTATAAAAAGTAAAATACACCACGGAACCACACGGAGCTTCACCGAAAATTGTAAATAATGAGGTATATATGAAGAGTATTTTGATAATTCAGTGTAATTTAAGTGAAAAGCTGTGGTGAACTATTACTATGAAAATAATATTAAGGGGGAAATTTTTTGGAATTAATTGAACTTAAAGCAAATATAAGAAATTTTGTAGGTAAAGGTCAAGCACGGGCCTTGCGCCGTGCAGAAAAAATACCGGCTGTTCTTTATGGTCCTGAGACAGAAGCTGTTCTGCTTTCAGTTAGCGTAAAAGATCTTGAAAAAGCATTAAAAAAGAGCACCGCCAATCAAGCTATATTGAATCTAACTATCCACAACGGCGAAAATACCTCCAGGCCCGCCATGCTCAAGGAATTGCAGATCCATCCGGTTTCACGAAACTATCAGCATATTGATTTTTATGAAATATCAATGGATCGTAAAATCAAAATCAAAGTTCCTGTGGCTGTCAAAGGAAAATCACAAGGTGTAGAAGAAGGTGGAATCTTGCAGATAATCAGGCGTGAACTGGAAATACTTTGCCTGCCGGCTGAAATTCCTGAGACAATAGACATCGACATCACGGACCTTGATATTGGAGATTCAATTCACGTTAAAGAAATTCCGCTCCATGGTGATATTGAGATTCCTGCGGATGTTAATTTTACTGTCATAACAATAGTCAGCCCGAAGGCTGAAGTAGAAGAAGTAGCGGAAGAAGCTGAAGAAGGGGCTGAAGAAGCTGTCGCAGGAGAAGAAACACCTGAAGCTAAAACCGAAGAATAGTTTACCTGATGTCTCCAAAGAAAGTACTTCTGGTAGTTGGCCTGGGCAATCCAGGTGATGCATATGTAACGACCCGTCATAATGCAGGATTTATGGTACTGGATGAGGTTGCAGAATCTTTTTCCATTTCAATTAAAAAAAGAAAATTTGATGCATTATTCGGACGCGGATTAATTGAAGACACTGAAGTTATCCTTGCAAAACCAATGGCTTTTATGAATCTGAGCGGCATCCCGGTTCAAAAAATTTTAAACTACTTCAAAATACCATTTGAGGATATGCTTATCATACATGACGACATAGACCTTGCTTTTGGAAGATTGCAAATTAAAGAAAATGGAGGAAATGGAGGACACAAAGGTTTAAAATCAATAATCGAAACAGTTGGCAGCAGTAATTTTGTCCGACTTCGCATTGGTATCGGACGTTCTGAATACAACATTGATGTTGCGAACTATGTTCTGGGTCAATTCAGTACAAATGAAAAAAAGCTCTTAGATAGAATAACCAAGAGAGCCCGTGATGCAGTGGTTGAAACTATTTGCAAGGGCGCAAAAAAAGCTATGAACATATTTAATGACAAAAGAAAATAAGGAACGGGGAAGTTATTTCGTCTCCGTTCCTAAGGAACGTGGACGAAATAACTTCCTCAAGTAGGCACACAGATTTGGGTCGAATTTGTTTGATCTCAGATCACAAAAGTTGATGGAATAGCGAGCTATTTCAATATTTTTGGGATTTGAGATCGAACAAAGGCGGCCTGAAGCTGTGATGCATAG
>JABZFQ010000168.1 GCA_014237365.1 Desulfobacteraceae bacterium
TTTGGTGGTGCAGGAGTCGGCAAAACCGTTATCATGATGGAAATGGTTCATAATATTGCTATGCAGCACGGTGGTATTTCAGTTTTTGCCGGTGTTGGAGAAAGAACCCGTGAAGGAAATGACCTTTACCATGAGATGAAAGATTCAGGAGTTCTTCCAAAGGCTGCATTGATTTACGGTCAGATGACAGAACCACCTGGAGCAAGGGCACGAGTTGCATTATCGGCTTTGACAGCGGCTGAATATTTCCGTGACGAAGAAGGCCAGGACGTGCTTATATTTATTGATAATATTTTTAGGTTTACACAAGCAGGTTCTGAAGTGTCAGCGCTTCTTGGACGTATGCCTTCTGCAGTTGGTTATCAGCCAACTCTTGCAGTTGATCTTGGTGAACTTCAGGAACGTATTACATCTACCGATAAAGGTTCTATTACTGCTGTTCAGTGCGTATATGTTCCTGCTGACGATTTGACTGACCCGGCACCGGCAACAACATTTGCCCATCTTGACGGAACAGTTGTTTTGTCAAGGCAGATTGTTGAGCTTGGTATATATCCGGCAGTTGATCCTCTTGATTCAACTTCAAGGATTCTTGATGCTAGTTATATTGGAGAAGAGCACTATCAGGTTGCTCGTACGGTTCAGAATACACTTCAAAAATATAAAGAGCTCCAGGATATCATCGCAATATTAGGTATGGATGAGTTATCAGATGAAGACAAGCTTACTGTTGGTCGTGCCAGGAGAATTCAGAGATTCTTGTCTCAGCCATTTCATGTTGCTGAAGCTTTTACAGGAACTGCAGGTAAATACGTTAAGATAGAGGATGCTGTTAGGGGTTTTAAAGAAATTTGCGAAGGCAAACATGACGATATACCTGAGCAGGCATTTTATATGGTGGGGGGCATTGAAGAAGTACTGGAAAAAGCTAAAAAGATGGCTGAAGCTTAATACTATCTATTATATATATGAGGATGATTTAAGGTATGGCTGGAAATATTAGATTAGAAGTTGTCACACCAGAGAAATCTGTAGTTAGCGAGGATGTAAAGATTGTTGTTGCGCCTGGCAATCTTGGCGATTTTGGTGTACTCATTGGTCATACTCCTTTTTTGAGTACCCTTAAGGTTGGTTCACTTCGTTATATAGACGGTAATAATACTGAGAGATATGTTTTTATCAGTGGTGGGTTTGCTGAGGCGCTGCCGGATAAAGTTACTGTATTGGCGGAATCTGCTGAAAGGAGACGTGATATAGATATTCAACGTGCAAAGACTTCTTTAGAACGTGCTCAGAAACGGTTGGCCGATATATCAAAAAAAGAAGATTTTGATTTCATGAGAGCAAGAACAGCTCTTGAAAGAGCTTTGCATCGTATTAAGCTCTCCGGTTCAAGAGCGTAATAATATTAGTCGTCTTTGGCAATTATAATAAATTATTATTATTATTATTAATAATTATAAGATAACTTTTGTATTTATATAGAAAAAAGGCAGATCATGTAAATGTTCTGTCTTTTTTTTTGAATATACCTCGCAAGTTATGGCCTTTCGAGGTATATAAGGAACGTGGACGAAATAACTTCCCCAACTATGCATCACAGCTTCAGGCCGCCTTTGTTTGATCTCAGATCACAAAAATATTGAAATAGTTTGCTATTCCTTCAACTTTTGTGATCTGAGATCAAACAAATTCGACCCAAATCTGTGCGCCTACTTTGGGAAGTTAATTCGTCCACGTTCCTAAATTTTCATTTGTTAATTGAGCTCGAAGGCTAGCAACTTAAAGCGGGACACTTTACGATAGTTTGCTTCTATGGTAATTTAGCAATCAAGCAAAATAAAATGGGTTGCCAACTGATTGGATTTACAGGCTGTCCTGCCTTACGTTGGTAGCTGGCTTGAATAAAGAATGAATTATAGGGCATCCTTCTTTTACCAGTTTACACTTTTTTCGAAAAAGCGTGTATTATCGAATTGGATGCCGATATAGAGACTGGAAACTGGAAATTAGGTAACGCATCTACATTTTTGTATTTTTCCAATTTCTATTTTCAAATTTCACTGCCAAAAAACAAGATCAACAAAGTGTAAACTACTTTTGACTTATCGTGAAGGATGCCAATTATGGGTAGAAAAATGCAAACTGTTACAGATAATGTTTCTGCAGTAATACTTGCCGGCGGTATGGGAACCCGCATGAAATCAACCAAAGCCAAAGTGCTGCATGAAATTATTGGTAGACCTATGCTAACGTATGTTGTGGAAACCGCAAGAAAGGTTGTTGGGAATAATGTAGTATTGGTGATTGGTAATCAGGCTGATAAAGTAAAAAGAATTGTATCCGAAGAAACTGATGTAATTTTTGCCATTCAGGAAAATCAGTACGGAACAGGGCATGCTGTTTTATGCGCACAACTAAATATACCGGAACATACGGATCAGGTTGTAATTTTATGCGGTGATGTGCCATTAATTACTTCTAATACTATAATACAACTTATAAGTGATCATATCAATGCAATGCGAGATATATCAATTTTGGCAGTTGAAGTAGATAAACCAAAAGGTTATGGTAGGATTCTATTGGATGAAAATAGAAATGTTGTTGGAATAGTTGAAGAAACAGATGCAACAGAGGACCAAAAAACTATCAGGCTTATCAATACAGGCATTTACTGCGTTAAAAAAGATTGTTTGTTTGACTCATTAAAAAAAATTAAATCGGATAATGTTCAGGGTGAACTTTATCTTACTGATATTATAGGAATAGGATATAGAGAAGGAAAAAACGTTGGCGTACTGGTTAGCAAAGATGTCGAAGAGATTATTGGGGTCAATAATTGCGAAGATTTAAAAAAAGTTGAAATAATTATGCACAAAAAACTATGTAAAGCTCAGGGTAAAACGACTTGACTTTAGTTTTATATACAGTATAAAATACTATGAGGTAAAATTTTGGATAACGCAGTTATTTTACAACAATTTGAAGAAATAGAAAAAAAAATTGAAACATTAATTCAGATTTGTAAATCGCATGAAGTAGCCAATTCTGAACTTAAAGAAAAAATTAAGAGATTAAATGAGGAACTTCAAGTTAAGATTGAGGCAGAAAACAGTTATGCAAAAGAGAGAGATTTGGTCCGATCAAAGATTAATGGTTTATTAGGCAAACTTGATGAAATTATAGAAACCTAACTTATAACCAACATAAATCGTTAAAGTAAACGTATCATACTTAATTTATTGGAACAACATGTAACAATAGATCTTTTTGGGCAATCATATACTTTTAAAACTGACTCTGAAGTTTTTAGAGCAGTAGAAGTTGCTGATTTCCTTGTAAAAGAAGTTAAGAAGGTAGAAAATCAGCATTCAGTTAAAACTTTAGATATTACAAAATTTACAGTTTTAATTTTAGCTGCTTTGAATATAACTAATGAAAATTTTGAGATTAAAAAAAATGATTCAGTTTTTTTAAATGATATTTCTCAACGTTTAAATCGTATAATATCTACATTGGATGAAAATATCGTATAATGATTTATAATGACAAGTTTAGACCAAATGAATAAGTTGCTTTTGCAAATTGTAGTTTATACCCCTGCCGTGTTCGTGTTTGGGAGACGTTCTTTGTCCCAACAGCATTTTAAAGGGAGCTTTCTCTAGTTTTGGTGTGCATGTTCTGCTTGTACAGAAAAGCCTAAAGAAGCTATAAGGCACCCACCTTTTTATTTTGGTTCAAAGACACTCTCACACGGCACAGAGGTGGGGGTTCCACTAAATTCGAAAACCTTTTGGCCTTATTTTTCTTCCAATAAGTCTATCCTATTTCTACCTCATTAATTTTTTCCAACAGTTTGACAGAATTATCGAAAAATTGTCATTAGAATTGGGCATCTTTCATTTTGTAGTTTACACTTCTTTCAACATTGACGGACGCTATCAATTAGCTGTCAGCCGTTAGTTATTAGGCAAAAACCTTATATAAAAACGGACTGTTAGGCTAAAGGCTATGCGCACAGATCATATTTTTGAGGTATTTTACTCTTAAAAGTGTAAACTATTTTGGGCTAATTATGATAGAACAAAGTTATTGATTTTCGGGGATGGTTCCCCGCTCTGTGATATATGCGAGATATTGGTGAAATGTGCAAAACGATTCGAACCTCCGGAAAATCCGGCCCAATGTATTCGGCAA
>JABZFQ010000098.1 GCA_014237365.1 Desulfobacteraceae bacterium
AACGTGGACGAAATAACTTGAGTGTAACCAAAATAAAACAATGCCATCTTGATGATGGTTCCCTATTATGTGATACAATTCGTTTTCAAATAACGTAGGGGCAACGCCTGTGGTTGCCCCTTCCGCCCTGTTGTTGCATATTATCAGGGCAGGCACAGGGGCCTGCCCCTACGGGATATTGCCGAATACATTGGGCCGGATTTTCTGGAGGTTCGAATCGTTTTGCACATTCCACCAATATCTCGCATATATCACAGAGCGGGGAATCATCCCCGAAAATCAATAACTTTGTTCTATTTTGGTTACACTCAAATAACTTCCACAACTATGCATCACAGATTCAGGCCACCTTTGCCCAGTCTCAAATCCCAAAAATATTGAAATAGCTCGCTATTACATCAACTTTTGTGATCTGAGATCGAACAAATTTGGCCCAAATCTACGCGCCTACTTGGGGAAGTTATTACGTCCACGTTCCTAATATCGTAATTTTCATTGAAGTATCTCTTCAACTGTAATATTGTTCTTTACAACCAGGTTGAAAAATGCATAGAGGCAATCCGGTTCCTTGGCTCTCTTTCTAATTGAATTTCCTGAATTGCTCTTGTTCATTATTTTTTTCTTTCATAATACTTTGCAGCGGCTAAAGTGTTACTAATTTTTGAGTTTTCAAACGGTTAATCAATCAAGATATAATGAAGCTATTAAAACTTCAACAGCATTTTTTGTGCTTTCATGGAAAAAGGATATTTATAAATGGCGAAAGAAAATGATGTAGTCTTGCTATACTTTGAAGACAAACCGCTTATTTTTGCCAGGATTGAAAATATTTTGCCGGATGCTAAACCTGACTGGTATCATGTAAAGCTGCTGATTTTTCAAGTACCGCTTTACTCTGTTACATGGATATTAAGGGATACATATATTGATGGTGAAGAGTTTACAATGAGCGGCAAAAAAGTGCGAATGGAACTTGTTGCATGTCCTGAAGAATCTACAAAGCACAAATTTCAGAGAAAGAAGCAAGAAACACCAAAAGAGTCGGGTGGGGCCAAAATAATATCTCTGGCCGATCTTAGAAAAAAGTAATTGAAGGCTGTGATTATTGATGGAATCTGCGGTTAAAATAGTAATTTCAGCCTCAAGAAGAACAGATATACCAGCATTTTACATGAAGTGGTTTATGAAACGAATTGAGATGGGCCACTTTGAGGTGGTGAATCCGTATAACAGGCATATATCAATCGTGCCGGCTACTCCGGATAAGGTCCATACCATTTTATTCTGGTCGAAAAATTTTGGGCCTTTTATAAAAAGCAAATTCGGAGAAAAGCTTAGAGAAATGGGATATAATGTTTATTTTAATTTTACCATAAATTCCAGGGAGCCATTGCTTGAACCTAATGTGCCTGCTTTAGAGGAACGTATTCGTCAACTAGAATATCTTTGCAGGAATTTCGATTCTAGTAGTATAAGCTGGCGATTTGATCCTATCTGCTTTTATAAAACAAAAGATGGAAAGATTCATGACAATCTTCATGATTTCAACTATATTTCAAGCAAAGCCTCCAAATATGGCATCAAAAGGTGTATAACCAGCTTTATGGATGATTATCATAAGATTCGAAAAAGAATTGCAAAAATTTCGGGCTTTGCTTTTATTGATCAGCGCATTGAAATAAAAAGCGAAATTATTCTGAAAATGAAAGATGATCTGTCTGATAAAAATATCAGTCTCCATACTTGTTGCGAGAAAAAATTACTGTCAATTATTCCTGAAAACTCCGGTATTACAAAAAGCTCGTGCATACCAAATGATTTTCTGATGAAATTATTTGGAGGGTCTCTTTCTCTTAATAAAGATTCCGGTCAGAGGATAAAAAATGGGTGTGGATGCAAGGTGTCCGCAGATATAGGATCCTACAGCCTTCAT
The DNA here is from genome assembly GCA_014237365.1 of Desulfobacteraceae bacterium. GTDB lineage: Bacteria > Desulfobacterota > Desulfobacteria > Desulfobacterales > ETH-SRB1 > B13-G4. The sequence goes on from JABZFQ010000098.1 coordinate 1,934, forward strand.
CCATGCTATCATAATTGCCTTTTTTGTTATGCTAATCCAATGTCAGGGATTAGGGATTAGGGTTAACAAAAAAAGGTAGCCCTGAACGGTGAACGCCTATCACATTTTATGACTATGCTTAAACAGTTGAAAATTGGCTCACTTGTTCTTGATAATTCGGTAATTTTGGCTCCACTTGCCGGTATTACCAATTTACCTTTTCGGATTTTAGCAAAAGAAGCCGGCTGCGGTCTTGTTTGCTCTGAAATGATAAGCGCAAACGGTCTTGTGTGCGGATCAAAAAAAACTTTACAACTGCTTGACTCTCTACCTGAAGAAAAGCCTTTATCTGTTCAAATATTTGGATCTGATCCTTCAATAATGGCTGAAGCTGCTAAAATAGTTGAATCTTCGGGGGCATCTTTGCTGGATATTAATTTTGGCTGTTCGGTTAAAAAGGTGGTTAAAACAGGTGCCGGTGTTGTTTTGATGAAAGAGCCCGAAAGGGCGGAATCATTGTTAAAAGCTGTTCGAAAGTCAGTAAGCATACCGGTTACCATAAAAATAAGGACAGGATGGGATAAATCAGGAGCCCATGCTTTCAGGATTGCAGAAATTGCTGAAGCGTGCGGTGTGGATGCAATTGCCGTGCATCCTCGAACTGCTGTCCAGGAATTCAGAGGCAAAGCAGACTGGTCAATTATAACATCAGTAAAAAAAATTGTTTCGATTCCTGTAATTGGAAACGGCGATATTATTACTCTGGATGATGCCGTTAAAATGCAAGATGAGACAGGTTGTGATGCAGTTATGATTGGAAGAGCCGCCATAGGAAATCCATGGATTTTTGCTCAGGTATTAGCACGTTTCAGAGAGGATGAATCGTTTTATACAGATTTTACACATCGCTTTGAAGACATGTTAAAATATATTCATATGTCAGTAAAATACTTTGGAGAAAAACGTGCATGCTATATGATGCGCAGCCGGCTTGGATGGTTTGTTAAAGGATTGAAATGCAGCAGTAAATTTCGTGAGTCAATAAAGCAAATTTCATCAGAAGACGAAGCAATAGATATTTTAAAATCATATATGAGATTTTTAGGTTACGAGTAACATTTAGGTTTTTTGAAAATTACAACTCAGGAGAAAGGCTATGAATGGACTGCTGTTTATTGATGATGAAGAGGGTGTTCGCAGATCAATCCTTCGCGCTCTAAAGAAGGAACCTTATAAAACCTATGTTGCCGAAAATGGTAAGGAGGGTATAGAATTCATCAAGCAAAACCTGTCAAAAGTTGCAACTGTAATTTCAGACTACAAGATGCCGGGATTGGACGGCCTTGCAACGCTTTCAATTATCGGTTCCATTAACCCTGAGATAACACGTATAATATTGACAGGTTATGCAACTATGGAAGCAGCCATTATGGCTACAAATGAAGGCATTGATGGATTTCTGACAAAGCCGTTTGACAATATTGAATTAAGAGCAAAAATTCACGAAATCAGTGTAAGAAAGCATCTGAAACAGTTTGTTTCTGAACAGGTATATAAGGAGATTGAGGCTTCTCCCGTAGCCCTAACGCCCAGATTCCATGAAGTATCTATACTTTTTTCTGATATTAGGGGATTTACCAAAATGTCACAGAAGGTTCCTCCGGAGGCTATTGCTTCTTTTCTGAACGACAGTTATTTTTCTCCAATGGGTGAAATAGCATACAAGCATAATGGTACGGTTGACAAGCACATAGGTGACAGTATTATGGTGGTCTTTGGGTCACCGGTAACCCATCCCGACGATGCCGTCAGAGCTGTTAGATGTGCAATTGCAATACAGCAAAAAGCAAAAGAAATTGACAGCAGCCTGGACAACCAGGATGGGTTAAGGCTTAAAATAGGAATAGGCATATCAACGGGGAAGGTGTTCTCCGGCATTTTAGGTTCACTTAGAAAAAAAGAATTTACTTCAATAGGTATGGCTGTAAATATTGCGGCAAGATTGGAAAGTATGGCAGGGGAAGGCGAAATACTTATCAATGAAAGCACATTTAAAAAGATTGAAGGGCAGATAGATGTTGAACCATTGCCTCCTGCTAAATTTAAGGGCATAAGTGAACCCGTTGAGATTTACAGGATAAAAATATAGTAAGGAACGTGGACGAAGTAACTTCCCCAAGTAGGCGCACAGATTTGGGTCGAATTTGTTTGATCTCAGATCACAAAAGTTGATGGAATAGCTTACCTATTTCAATATTTTTGGGATTTGAGATCGAACAAAGGCGG
>JABZFQ010000037.1 GCA_014237365.1 Desulfobacteraceae bacterium
TTGCACCTGAAAACCGCCTACAACCTTGCCTGGCTGGAAGAAAATAACCTTTTGGAGTATATAGAAGAACGACTTCCCGGCCTTAGTACACTGGTCCTTTACGGCAGTTTTGCAAAAGGAGAGAACGACGAAAGCAGTGACAACATAGACCTTCTTGCAATAGCTCCTGTTAAAAGGGCGGATTTACACTTAACTGATTATCTGGGAAAAGAAACCTCGCTGGTAATTTTTTCAACTTCAAAATGGAAAGAACAGGCGAAAAATAACAGAGCTTTTTACATTGATGTACTTACTGAAGGAATTGTCCTTTTCGGGACAAGACCGGTGGTAGATTGAGTGTAAACAAATGTTTTGAAAAAAGGCTCCTGCGAAAGAGCCGCCAGACAAATTGAAAAGCATGAAAGCACTGGATATGTCTGCCAGGGCCCTGATATCTGTACCAAAGAGAAACAATTAAACTAAATGAAGACAATTTCAAATTATTCCCACAATGATTGAGTATTTATAATTTAAACAATGAGGAAATAAATAAAGATATCGGTTCGAGACAAAATAAAGTAATCCCTAAAAGTAGTAGATGGCATGTATTACAAAATCGTTCTACTAGTAGGGAAAATGCCCCTGAGAAGTCTGCTGTACTTTGTGATATTACAGATGATCGTGACATTTCAATCATCAATATAAATTTGAAGCTTTCGGAACAGTTGCTTGACCTGACGGCAAGAATGTACATCATTCACCTTCCAAGACTTATCGGAAGATTGCCTGACAGTTAAAGGGATTCAGGCTGTATGCTGTCTGTATGTGATCTAAGGAAGTCTGGCAGGAACACAACTATGCCACTATCATAGGTGCAATCGACAGAATTCCTAACAAAATCCTCGAAGAATATCCGAAACATCTCGTGTGGTATGACTAAGCAATAACAAGACATGGAAGAAGGTAAAATGGCTAAAATTGAAGGACTCAGAATACAGAATTTTCGGGCATTAAAAGACGTAACGCTTGGAAAATTATGGAACACTCAGGAAACTGCTCCTTTGACACCCATGACAGCAGTAATTGGGAAAAACGGGGTAGGGAAGAGTACGCTTTTTGATGCATTTGGATTTCTTGCTGACTGCCTTAAGATTGGGGTTGAGGATGCTTGTGACATACGTGAGCGTGGTGGATTTGAAAAAATCCGTTCTCAGGGGGAAAATGGACCAATTGAATTTGAGGTATACTACAAAGAAGATTGGAATGCACGTCCCATTACGTATGAATTGTCTATTGATATTGATAGATATGGAAGGCCTTATGTTCAAAAGGAGCGCCTGCGACAACGGCGGAAAGGGCAGAAACGTGGCTGGCCTTTTTCGTTTCTGCTTCTTAATGATGGTAAAGGGATTGTCTGGAAAGGTGAAATCGAAGGTCATCAAATAGATGAAGAAAAGGAGCCTATCGATCTCACCAGATTCATTGAATCGATTTTTCAACAAGACCATGACAAAGAGGAAAGTAGAGCAACTGAGATGGTTGAGCTTGAAGATGTGAGAAAACTAGGTATAGCAACGCTCGGTTCATTAAAACAGCATCCAAGAATATCGGCATTCAGAAAATTTATTGAAAGTTGGTATTTAAGCTACTTCACACCGGATGCAGCACGTAGCTTACCCCTTGCCGGACCTCAGAAACACCTGAATGTTCACGGGGATAATCTGGGCAATGTAGTGCAATTTATGGAACGTGAACACCCCAAACGTTTCCAAGCCATTCTCGACCGGATTGCAGAAAAAATACCGGGAATCGATCAGATTAAAACGGAAAAAACTCCTGATGGTCGGCTTTTGCTTCAGTTCAACGACAGAGGATTTCAGGATCCGTTCTATGCCCAGCAGATGTCTGATGGAACATTAAAAGTATTTGCATACCTTCTCCTTTTGGAGGACCCCTCTCCTCCGCCATTTCTATGTATTGAAGAGCCAGAAAATGGACTTTATCATAAGCTCTTAGAATCATTGGCCTATGAATTTAGAGAGCACGCAACTGGTCGCAAGGGTGGCTCTCAGGTGTTTATCACAACACATCAACCCTACTTCGTCGATGCTTTTGACCCAGAAGAAGTGTGGATTTTGAAAAAAGGAAATGATGGTTTTGCCACGATTCGGCGGGCTAGCGAAAATACGATTGTGAAGAATATGGTTGAACAAGGCCTTCCTTTGGGAGGGCTGTGGTATAGCGATTATCTGGATGAGAGGTAAGTCGATGCATTTTGAGATACTTGTTGAAGATAAATCCGGGAAAAAGGCATTGGACATTCTCGTACCCAAAATAATTGGCGATGAACACACTTTTAGGGTCATTTCATACAAAGGGATTGGTCGTATTCCAAAAAATTTAAGAGGAAGTACTGACCCAAATAAGCGCATTCTTCTTGATCAGCTCCCCAGATTGCTTAGTGGATATGGAAAAACTTTTGTCAATCATTGGCCGGATTTTCCTGCTGCCGTAATTGTAGTATGTGACCTTGATGATAAACATCTAAATACATTTCTGGAAGAGCTTCACAGGATTTTGGAAACGTGCAACCCTCAACCAGAAACTCGCTTTTGTATTGCTATTGAAGAGGGTGAGGCATGGTTTCTTGGTGATATTCCAGCAGTCAAGAAGGCATATCCACAGGCCAAGAAAACTATTCTTAATGCCTATGTTAATGACTCTATTTGTGGTACGTGGGAGCGACTCGCCGATGCTATCTTTCCCGGTGGTCATCAAAAACTTGTAGCTCAAGGATGGCAGCGGGTTGGAGCTGAAAAATCAGCATGGTCCATAAAGATCACACCTCATATGAATGTTAAAAAAAATAAATCAAAAAGCTTCTGCTTTTTTAATCAAACACTTAAAGAATTGGCAGTAATTGTATAATAAAATACGCTTGACAATACAGCGAAATCCACAAATCACCATGCGAGGTCGTAGAATTACAGATTTGTGAGGACAGACAGTTTGTCAAATCCGGATGAAATAGTACCCATGTGATTGTCAGAACGGAAAGAACAGGCAAAAAATAACAAAGCTTTTTGCATTGATGTCCTTACTGAAGGAATTATCCTTTTCAGGACAAGACCGGTGGTAGAATGAGTGTAAACAAATGTTTTGAAAAAAGGCTCCTGCGAAAGAGCCGCCAGACAAATTGAAAAGCATGAATGCACTGGATATGTCTACCAAGGCCCTGGAACAGGCCGAAAAACTCATGGAACACGAATTCTACGAACAAGTCATCCTCTATTCATACAAATCAGTGCGCATGATGCAAGCACAGCAAATGATTCTGCAAAAACCTTTTTAGACACTGTAAAGAGATTGGCAGAAGCATAGAATTCAAAATTTAATCGTCAAAAACCATATCTCCCCGAAACCTCCTTCGGCAGCTTCACCCGTACCGTAAACTGGTACAACACTCTACCCCCCCTGCACCCGCAAATACTTCGAACTCTCCTTCTTGCTGCCTCCCAGCACCTTCATTATCCAGGCCGTCGCATGTCAGGCATTGTTAAGTGAAAAAAAAAGAAATCCAATCAAACCAGCGTCAAATCCCCGAATGCCTCAAAATGCTTCCTGTTAAAAGTAAACAGCTTAAATCCCCTTTTGATAGCAACCGCCGCAATCATGGCATCAAACCTGGGAACCTTCTTCCCCTTTTTCCCTGTTTTGACTTCGAGTTTTGAGGAAAGAACTGCATCGTCATTTGTGAACTCAACAACATCAAGCACCAGTATCCTTTCAAGTTTTGCACTGTCGGTATATTTGTGCAGACCGTACAGGATCTCGTGCAGATTCAAATAGGTGGTGGTGATATCTTCTCCTGTCCTCTCGATCTTGTTCAGTGCCTTGTCACCTTTTTTTGAATTCCTGTCAAATATCTCGATAAGGACATCGGTATCCACAAGGATCAATATCGTATCTCCTCTCTTTTTTCAGACAGCTCATTCAACAGGGCATCTTTGTCTTTGACCTCAACAAAACCACGCAGTTCTTTTAATTTATCCAGATTTCGCTGGGATATTACCATCCTATTACACCTGAAATTAAGAATATGTGGAATTATAGTTAAATCTATTTCCAACACATTTCAAGAAAACTCCACCTGTTCCACATACAGGTTCCTGTCCTCTCCCCAGAGGATATTTAAATCATTTGTCATAGTAACCC
>JABZFQ010000238.1 GCA_014237365.1 Desulfobacteraceae bacterium
CATGCATGTTTCACTCTCCTTCTTGCTTTCTTTTGGATTTACAGATATATTATTTGTTAAAATCTGTAAATACAATTAATTAAGCATGTTAGAATCTAACTGCGCGAAACATACATTAGCAATGATTTTTGGGCAAAATTGATGACGAAACAGACTGCCGCCATTTGGGCCTTCCCAATGTTCAGTTGTACATTAATTGGCCTTGTTTCATGCACGATAGAATACGGCCGACCATTAACGGGACTACTGGCAGGAGCGGCTGCTGGGTTGGTCCTGAGCTTCTTAACAGCAGCGGCACTAGGTAGCCTTGAGAGCGGCGGGTATTACGATCCGCCGGGCAAAGGGTCGAATTGGAATGATGAATTAGACTCAGTTTTCAAAGCACCGTACTACTTTCTATATATATGGGGTGGCATATTTGTTGCCATAGGAGCATGTCTCGGAATAATACTGCTTGTTGGTGGTGCTATAGCTTTGATTGTTTATCTTATATCGAAAGGCCTTTGAATTTTGCTAACAATGGAAGGAGAAATAATTGGAAATCAATTTCGAATGTCAAAAGTGCAAAATGATCTTTGATTGTGACGTAGGGCAAGTCTTGATTGATGAAAAGGCGATGCGACCAAGATTTGAGAAAAAACTGGTTTGTCCGAAATGTGGTGAATTAACAATGGATGATGTCCACCTTACAGAGCTTGGCCAGAGTCAGTTAACTGAAGCAACAATGGATTTCTGAAGAAAAGTTTAAGGGAACAAGAGTATGACCAAATCGCTAACAAACGGCTACACCGGACACCAGAAGCCGAGCCGCTTAGAAATACCCTTATAAAATTGATAAAAATTGGCTCTTAACAAATTCTGTGTAAGCTTCTGGCGCGAAACATACATTAGTAGAAATAAAGATAGCAAATGAAACCAGGAAAAAATGACATACCAGTTAAACTTAAAATATCTGGTAGACAATTAAAGGAACTACAAAAGCATACATGGCAAATGTGTGAAGCTTTTGGGTTAGATGGAAAAATTGAAAATTATAAAGGCACCAGACCGATTTCATTATACAGTTGGGATTTGGATTGCATTATTGATGTACTGTATATGGCCCTGGATGATGAAAAAGAATATCCAGATAAGAAAGATGAGGGATATAAGAAGTTATATGAATTATATGTGAATCTAAAGAAGGCATACAAAGAAACATAGGTATGTTGAGAAATCTGCTAACAAAAGGATTGAGCTGACCACAAAAGCCGAGCCGTTTTTCTGTAAATTCAAAGTATTAGGCGGCTTTTGTGTCAGCTCATCCTTGACGTTCGGTGTCTAAAGTCAGAGACAAAAAAGGCTTGTTGCTATTTCCCTGAAAATTGATTAGGATATTTAACATTATAAATTTATTAAAAAAGACAATTCAGAATGAAACCTTTACCGGAAGATCTCCAGACACCCAAACAAAATTTAGATGAATTTGCAGATGTTGCCAAGAGAGTTTTGGAGTATCTGCCAAATATTGTTTCAGAAAGAGTTGAAACAAGAGATTACACGATATTATCTTCCGTAGTAGCCGGTACAACAAAATTTGCCAGGCCGGTTAATAACAATTTGTTCATAAATAAAATTGAAGATTTTAAGAAACGTTACAAATTATTTCTTGAGGCTCTCGAACAAATCAAGAATGGGAAAAAGATAAAAAGAGAAGATTATTCGACAATAGATGCTGTAGTATATACCATTCAACAATCCATAGGGGTTGGCATGGATTTTCTTTGCAATCCCAACAGCGCCAGGAAGCACGTTGGAAATAGGTTTGAAGAATTAATTCGTAATATTGTTTCTCAAGCAGGAATTACAAATGATAAAGTTGTGTTCAAAATTCCTTATCCATCAGAGGAGGGTGAGAAATTATATTCCTGCGAAACAGATATAATTCTGTCTCCTCATGAAAGAGTCAAATCGAATATAAAAACAATAAATGAGGATGAAATTGTAATCTCTTTGAAAACAACATCAAAGGACAGGATGGGGAAAATCTTTCTTGATAAACTTCTTATGCAAAAATTTGCTGAACATCCTGTAAAAGTGGTTGGAATATTCTTGAATGATGTTCAAAGGAAGAATACTGATAAAATCAGTTACACTTTTGTCTCCGGCTTGTTTATGGTATACACAAAATTTTTAGCCCAACTTGAAGGCGCTTATTTTGTTGATCCCCCTCCAATCACCAAAGGCAGTCCTTACAATGAGCACATTTCTTCCTTTTCAAAATTTATTGCCGATGATATTTGGAAGTTATTAGCCTCTTAATTTTTTCCTTCTCTCAATAATCTCTGCTTCTTCGCTGTTATCAGCAATTCTTGCAATATGTTCTTTATCTAACAACCTTCTTCTTATGACGTTGCAATATTCAATATTTGTATCACAGCCTAACCATTTTCGGTTAAAAGCTTCAGCAACGGCATATGTTGTGCCGGAACCGCCGAAAGGATCGATGACCATTCCCTCTGGATTTGAAGAGGCAAGAACACATTTTTTTACCAGTTCGACAGGTTTTTGGGTGGGGTGTTTTTCTCTTTCCCAAGAGCTATTTGATAAGGTGGGAATTTCAAATACATCTTTCGGTTTTGCGCCTTTGGGATTAGGGGTCCAAACATATGTTTTCCCGTTCCCATATTGCGATGTCTTTGCCTGGGGATGTTTAGGATATTTTAAGGTATGAAGATTATATGAAACTCTAACATTATCAATATTAAAAATAATTTTCTTGCTTTTTCTAAAATGCAATAAACTTTCATGTGATCGTCCCCAATCATTACTTAAATTGGCTTTGTTGCGATAATACCAAACTAACCACTTGCAGCCTTTGAAAAGGCTGCTTGCAGCCCATTTAATATCAGCTAATATCTCAGAAAATCCACAAATATATAAACTTCCCCGTGGCTCAAGAACTCGGTGTGCCTCTTTAATCCATTCCATGCTCCACTCAACATATTTTTTTTGGGATTTAAATGTATCCCATTCAGCCTTTTTAATATTGTATGGAGGGTCGGCGAATATAAGTTGAGCAGATGAGGTCTCAAGAGTTTTAAAAAATTTTATAACATCTTCATTATATAGTTTGCCGAGGCTTGTCTCAAAAAAAGGATCAATTTGATATTGTAAAGAATTAATATAGTCGGTTAAGTATGCTTGTCCCATTTCTTTAACAACAAATTTAACTTGATCTTCTTTATAAATACGGTAATTATTAATCGGGTGCCTTTGAGAAGGAAATTTTCCTGCTTTATCCCATCTTCTCAAGGTTCCTGTACTTACACCAAGAATTTTTGCTGCCTGACTAATGTTTAAGTAATTTTTCATCATTATATCTCAAGGTGATTAAAGATTATGAAACATTATACATCGTTACATTATTCAACCTTATACATGTTTTAAGATGCTATGTCAAATATTTTTAAGTCAGATGATGACGTAAGCGAAATAAACATAAGCATTAACCTGTTAATATTACAGTAGAACACCGAACAATGGCATTGAGATGGACTGGGAAAGCCGGTGCATTTTTCCCTTTTGCTAAAGTCATTACAAAACTCACTTTTGCCTTGTCCTACTTGGCTTTCCCATCCACTCATGCCTGACGTTATAGTGCAAAATCAAGAGGAGCTTACGCTATGAAAGGAGAAGACGATAGCAAAGCGTTACTTGAGCAGCTTAAGAGCGTTGTGTCCTCGTACCTTGATATTTGGGTATCAAAGCCGTCGTTGGATACAGTGACCTCAAACATTATAGGTCAGGATAGGATTGCATCTCTCAGTCCTATGATCTCTATTCTTTTGGACAACATAATTAATGAAGGTGTTGACATAGACACAAAGCATCTTTCAGCCCTGCCACCGTTGGAATTAAAAACGAGGATTGAGGTTCTTAGTGAAGCAATTCAAGCGGGAGAGGTTTCGGATGCAAACAAAGAAACCATAATGAAAGCAAATGAATACATAATGGATGGCAGTTCACGAAAATTTTTGATGGGTTATTTGGTGCGGGAGTATAACTGGACTGAAGTTTCACCGAAATCAAAGCATAATTATCATGCAACCATGCGTAGCAGCACGTCAATGAAATATTTTTTCAAGGATTTGGGGTGCCTCGGGCAAATAGCATCAAAATCCTCATT
>JABZFQ010000314.1 GCA_014237365.1 Desulfobacteraceae bacterium
ATGATTCGAAGTCGTTAACCTGGAGAGAGCGAATGATAAAGAGCTTTGGAAAAGATCCATTGATCTGCTCCAAATGTAAAGAAGAGATGTTGTTGTGGCGAATATGGCACCCTAAATACGGAGAGATATTCGATCTTTCAAGAGATGGCCCCTTTGAATATAATATAAAAGACAAAGAAAATCAGACAATTCAAGATCAACAGAATAAGCATATTCAATTAGCTCTGTTTCCGATTTAATCCGCCCAAAGGGCGTTTTGTTCCTAGGCCATTCATAAAGCCATGGCCGACTAAAACGACACGCTGATGATTAGATAACTTTGATGATAACTTCTCAACTATTTGTGTCGCTCGCTGCTTTGCACTTCTGAATGATTCACATTTTGTTTGCAGCCCCAATAACCAGAGAACTCTCGATAATGATAGCCAATATTTTGCGTTGATTTGGATTGATGGGAATTTTATTAATGGAACCTCTGCTTCACGAAATACGGGGCTTTGTATGATTTCTCGCCCGATATGCTTGCCGGTTTCTATGCTTCTTTTCAGGTTACTCGTTAAAACGATTGTTTCCTTTTTTTCTTTTGGTGCTATTTTGACGATGCCCGATTCATTATAGCGCAAGACCCATAATGGAAAATCATGCCCGAAAATTATTTCATTGCCAGTAACCAATGGCTCTGCATGACGATAAATGATAATTTCCATTTTTATGAACCGTGCTGGTCACCTGCCCCAAAAGCAATGAAAACTTGGCAAAAGCGAAGTTTTGCTCTGAAATGGCTAAAGTAAAAAAACGCGCGGGCTTTTGGGGTCGGGTGCACTGGCTGGTTGGCGGCTTGGAATGTATAGAGTAAGTATCAATAATGATAACGCCCTTGCGCAAAATCAATTCTGTCATGCCCCACGACATAAACCAAGCGATGTTCTTGAGTAATTCGGCGAGACCAAACACCTGATCCGAGAAATTTTAAAGGCTCTGGTTTGCCGATACCCTGAAACGGATCTCGTATTATCGCCTCAATTAATTTAAAAACTCGAAGAGCTGTCCTGCGGTCTGTCTCTACCCAGTAACGTAAATCCTCCCTGAACTCTGGTTGAAACACAGCTTCTCGTTGCATAGCAGTGTGAGGCCTTTTCATATAACGCTTACTCAAAATCGACTTCGCTTCTAAGCTCATCAATTGTTTGTGGTGTGCCAGAGCCTTTTCGGACTCTATCTAATGCGGTAAGGAGCCTTTCCGCATTAGTGGGCGAACGAAGCAAATGTGCCGTTTCGAGTATGCAGGTCAACTCGTCAGCTGCTATCATGGCGACATCTTCACTCCCACGTCGTTGAATGATAACCACCTCTCGGTTTTTCGTTACCTCATCTATTAAAAAAGCCAAGCGTGCTCGGGCATGGGTATAGGTTGTTTGAATTGCCATATTTTTTCCTCCCTGTTTATGTACAGCTATACTGTACATATTAAAAGCAGGAATGTCAACACAAATAACTATTATACTCTATTTACGCGACCCGCCAACGTGCGAGTCACCTGCACCAAAAGCAATGATGATTCGGCAAAAGCGACGTTTTATTGTTGACACAGCAAAAACGCCCCGGCTTTTGGTGTCAGGTGCACTGGCTGGTTGGGCTACGTTATCCGCCAAGCAACTGCCTGTTTGTAGAGAAATACCGTTTGCCTCATGAGCATCAAGCTGATAGCGCAAAAACTTCCTCTACTGCTCACGGTAACTTAATGGTTGCAAAATAGTCTGCCGAATACAAGTAATCTTCACCCGATTCATCAATGACTCGAACAAGCTGATGTTGATCAGCACGGACGTCGGCTATCGCCAAAGCTCACCTACAGCTATGAAGCGAAGCGGAATAGATGTTAGGTGCACTATCTTGTTGGGCAAAAAGCTTACAATAACAATATATTGAGAACAATATACCGCATATGCTCTTTACAAAAATGATAGAAATTCACTTCTGCATGTACAGCCGTCTGTTTCCAAAATCTATGATGGCGTTATTTGATGCGAGAATATCAAACCCAATCACGCCAGCTAAAGGGGACTTTGCTTTTAGTCCACGTTTTTCATTTGCACTCGAATGATCTATTACCGCTACATACTGCCGATCTTCCAGGCAATAATCACCAACACAGAGGTTGGTGAGACATATTGATGAAACGCGAGCACTCTTCCCCTTTACGTCCATAAATAGGACATGTGGATGATACTTCATTCGTTTATCCGTTTTTTTGGATAGAAACTTGTCAATAGACGTGTATGGTGCACCCGTATCTAACATGGCCATGCCTTCAATCCCCTCAAAACTAATAGGAACTACAAACACACCACTTATTAAAAGCCGATCATACCCCTTCATTTGCCTTTTGATGTCTATGCCTCCCAAGCCATAGCTCATTAGCAACTCTATTTCAGTATATCCAAACTTTTTGAGTTCGCGGCCTATATTTCTTGCGGGTTGACCGTCTGGAGATAGAAATACGGCTCCGGCGCGACAAATTATAACTGAAGAAGTAAAGTGTAAGAAGTCAACACCCAACAAGCCGTGCTTCATACGTGCTCTGTGGACAACAACAAAAGGCCACGGATGGAATACCCGATTGCCTATCTCAAATTTCTCGGCTTTTGTCGGAAAAGAATCATTGATTTCTCCTCCCAAATACGTTCGTATTGACGGATTCCTGCCTTCCATATAAGCGTATTCACTCAATTGGAATCGCTTGAGATACCGATTGCTAAGAGATGTGAACGAAGCGCCTGTATCCAGCAAAAGTCTTCCCTCTTGTCCATTGATTTTTACAGCCATATTGATTCGATTTTTTTCTGGTTTTGCAATTACTACACTGAATCCCTGGCTTTTAAGCTCCTTTAGTACGTAATTTACATGTAGCAATAGTTCATCAATCGGGAGCTTGTTGTCTTCGGGCTGAAATCTATCGGCCTGTGGTAGAGTACATCCGAAAAATAGAAATATGAGAAAAATTAAAAAATTTTTTTTCATGAGTTTTCTTGCTGCATCACATTGTGAATAAAAAAACTCTGGGAATTCATAATCTCATCAAGTTTCGGTCGGGTAGAAATGTGGCGCACACAACCTTAAACGGAGAGTTACCGACACGCGCCTTTTCGGTATATGCGGCGGGTTCATAGTTCCACCATAGCTCACGTTTCCGCAAGCCTCCCCTCTCATCCCTGACGGTCGAAATTCTCGAGTCCGGTTGGTAGCAATGATATTTCCCTAAAACCCTTCCCGTACAAACCGAAACTTAAGCGCTCGTTCGCATACGCCCCTTGTTTGAATGGTTTAATTGTCAGCTCGACATCCAGTCAGGTTGGCACTGCGATCCTGCCCAACGTGGAGCTGAGTGGCTGGGCAACGATAACCGGAAAACTATGATAAAGGTAAAAACTACTGGTTAAATACTGCCTTTCAAAAACGGCACGGCTTTGCCCAGTCCATCTCCAGCGCCTTGTTCTGTCCCTGCAGTAGAGATGATTAAATATGAGCAGCATGTTCTAAAGTATCTACGATCCATTGATTTAAGCTTTTCCCTTCGGCCATAGCTGCACTGGCAATATTTGCATGAAGATTGGAATGTACACGTACATTGAATTTACCTGAATATTTCTTTTTCGGTTCAATATTACGTTTTTTGCAAGCATCAAGGAAAACTTTAAGAGAAATAGCACCTTCTTTTTTTAAACTTTCAATATCCTTAGCATAAAAATCTGCACCTCCGTTTAGCCCAACGAATTCACCTCTAAACATTTCAATCTCAGGGTCATACTTGATCACAGCATTAATTTTATTAATTTTCATTAAATTCATCATGGTAACACCTCATTTTCGTTTAACCATTTTCTAATACTTGCTACTGCACCCTTATCAGTATCAGGGCGTGGGTGAGGTCGGTGATAGATTCGAACCTCATTGAAAAGAAACACCTCAATCCGAGAGCCTTCACGTTCAATTAACTCAGCACCGAGAGAATTAAACAAAGCTTCTATATCCTGCCATTTAATATTTGCACTCACAGGGTGTAAGAAGATTCTTTCAAGTGTTCTCTGGTGTTGACGTTTCATAAATTAAGTCAGGTGCAGCCACGGTTTCAACTGACTTCAAAAAATAATAAATTATTCAATTTTAAGACAGCCTACCAGAGCGGCTCGGCCCTGGCTGTCACCTGAACTGACAGGTTAGGTTCGGCGATTTTGTTTGCGCATTATTTATATATTCTCATAATAAATTTCTCGTAAAAACTCAATCGCCTCTCTTTCATCCTCATTTGTTCTATTCTTATTAGTTATTATCTGTTTTAGAAGATTTTGATGCTCCTTTTCAATCATACGGTCTTCGGCAGAAACAATAGAAATAAGATCGCCACCACCTGGTAAACACACTGAACTAATTTCACGCTCCAACTTTCCCATATCACTACGAAAATAGGGAAATAACTCAACAACATAAGCAGCTATCTTTATTTTATGGTCAAGTTTGGGGATAAGATAACCAGGAGGACAACTACCACCAACCAAATACTGTCCCGATGGATTATTATTTATTTCAGCAACAAAAGAAATTTGTTTATCCCTTAATATCTTTGCCCCATCACTACCGTTCAGAAATAATCCCTCAAATTCTGGCAAGCTATCTTTGAGTCGTTTTGTTGCCACAACACCCGGTATACCTAACCATGAAACACCTATTAGGTTGAAATCATGATGCATTTCAAGAATGGAATTTAACACCGAAGCGAACAACGATTCGTCATCCTCAACTAGCAATATACGAAACCAAAGATCTTCCGCCATACCTTTTGAAACTCTGCATAGCTTTGAAATAGTATTCTGAGCCATAAATTTGAGATATGCATTAACATCTAACTGTTCGAGAGCCTTCAAAACAAATTTCCTATTATATTCATCACCTTCCTCTAACTCGCTAATTAAATACTTTACGGCAGGTTGGCCAATTGCAATTAGTTCGTCTATTTTTTCTGTAAATATCAGATAATGCATCTTTGTCTCTTCATTGTCAGCATTAGGCTTTCCCTTCATTTTATTTCTATGCAATGCCTCCTTGATGGTGGATACTATTTCATCATCAGTTGATAAACTAGAGGCAGTATCCCCAGAGTATGATCTACCTCCAGGATCGGCACCACTCTTCAAGAGCATTGTCACAGCGGAAATAGAACCACGCATAGCAGCATGCATTAAAGCTGTCTTGCCACTTTTTGTTGCTGCATTGACATCAGCTCCGTGTTCTAACAAGGTGCTTATTAAGGAATCGTAGTCTTCCTCATTAGAACTGCCTGCTGCCGATATTAAAGCGGTCTCACTGTCATCGTTTGTTGCATTTACATCTGCACCGCTATCCAAAAGTTCCTGTACAATCTTTAATCTCTTGCCCTGAGAAGTATTCCACATATCCGTAGCCGTTATCAAAGCGGTGTTGCCATACATATTTTTAAGGTTAGTATCAGCATTATTTTTCAACAATTCTTTCACTACTTTGATATGACCTCTCCCGCAGGCAAATATTAAGGCGGAATCCCCGATAAAGAAATCAGTGTTGTCCGGATCTTTTGAATTTACATTTGCCCCGTGCGCCAATAACGCCTTCACTACATCAACATTATCATATTGACACGCAAAAACTAAGGCTGGAGTCCCATCTATTGATTCGGCATTAGCTTTTGCACCATTTTTCAATAATGTTGCCACGTTTTCTGGTGCTTGGGATATTGCAGATAACAGCTGATTGTCTAAGCTACCTTTGAATATTTTGTTTAAGAAAGACATGCTCACCTCCTTTTAAAGCAATATTACAATTCCCTGAAAACCTAACGTGCTGGTCACCTGCCCCAAAAGCAATAAGAACTTGGCAAAAGCGAAGTTTTACCGTGAAAATATAGCGTCACAATCTCCATTTTTGGAATAATTCTCCCCCTTACCCCCAAAAGTTCCGTCTTAAATTGGCGGCATCTAAGCCTGTTTGTTACTTCAAACTCTAA
>JABZFQ010000282.1 GCA_014237365.1 Desulfobacteraceae bacterium
CCAATCTTCAATCGCAAAAGTCCTCGAAATAGCTCGCTATTCCTGCGGTTTTGCTCAATCAGATTGATTAAATCTACGGCAAATTCGGGCGCAAATTCTACCAAGTTATTTTTGAGCGAGCCCTATGCAGTCCCGCTTGGAGACTGTTAAAAAATATGCTTGTAATAGCGGTCTTTTAACTATAACATACTATATTGGTATAACTTATAATAGTGCATATAAGAAAAAAGGGGGATCACAATGAGAAAACTAATAAGAATCTTATACCCAGCTTTGGCTGTAGTGTTTATATTTGCCGGCCACTCGGGTGTATGGGGGCAGGAAGGACTGGAAACAATGCCTGATGATGAGCAGACTATGAATTGGTTAAAGGCAAATCCGGAAGTTGCGAAGAATGCCTTCGCCAATAAAGAATGGTTGGAGGAACATCCCAACGTAGTTCGGGGATTAGTTAAAGACCGAACGTGGCTGGAAGATCATCCGAAAGTAGCCAAAGAACTCTACGCAAACAGAGATTATATCAATAGCCACCCGCAATTGGCTGACCGCCTTTATGCAAACAGGAAATGGCTTTCTCAGCATCCTGACGTGGCAAAGGAGGTATACAAGAACCGGGAATGGCTAAATAAAAATCCGGAAGTGGCCAAGAAGTTATATGGCAACAGGCAGTGGCTTGATGAACATCCGGAAGTGGCCAAAGAGGCTTATAAGAATAAGGAATTTTTAAGTAAACACCCTGAATTTTCAAAGGACGCTAACAAACATCGAAAGCAGCTCAAAGAACACCCAGAGGCAACCCAAAAAGCCTATAAGCATCCGGAAAAAGCAAAGTCCAGCTACAAAGATTGGAAGGACAAAAAGAACCCGTAAGGCACAGCGTAATGGTCTGTCAATCTTCGTTCAATACTGTTACAGGGACAGGTCCATGGAGTATATAGACTTTCAGATAAATAATTTCACTGTGTTATCAGTAAAAAACGCAATTTATGACCTTCCGAGGTATAGTTAGGAACGGGGACGAAATAACTTCCCCAAGCAGGCGCACAGATTTGGGTCGAATTTGTTCGGTCTCAGATCACAAAAGTTGAAGGAATAGCGAGCTATTTCAATATTTTTGTGATCTGAGATCGGACAAAGGTGGCCTGAAGCTGTGATGCATAGTTGGGGGAAGTTATTTCGTTCCCGTTCCATATGATATATGTGGATTTTTTTGAACGTCCAACATCGAACGCCCAACGTCGAACATCGAATGATGAAATCGCTTCGCTCTGCCGGTTTATAAGTTGGCAGAATACCTTATTCAAAATTCGATGTTGGACGTTCGATGTTGGACGTTCATAGCTTTTTATCTTGAGCGCTCCAACCTCTTTTTGGGGAGATCATGTGAACTTGGTTTACGCAAATCCAAAAGGACATTCAAATCGTCTGATTCACGAAAAAAGTCCTTATCTTCTTCAGCATGCCGGAAATCCCGTGAACTGGTACCCTTGGGGTGAGGAGGCTTTTGCAATGGCAGTAAAGGAAAAGAAACCGATTTTTCTTTCCATCGGATATGCCACATGCCACTGGTGCCATGTGATGGCACACGAGTCGTTCGAAGACAATGAAGTTGCCCGGCTTTTGAACAGAGACTACATTGCCATTAAGGTAGACCGCGAAGAGCGTCCGGATGTGGATAAAATCTACATGTCCGTATGCCAGTCTTTGACAGGCCGAGGAGGGTGGCCCCTTTCGATTTTTATGACACCCGAGGGCAAGCCTTTTTTTGCCGGGAGCTATTTCCCAAAGTCAAGCCGAATGGGAATGCCCGGTTTTATGGATGTGCTCAAACAGGTTGCCGCCATGTGACAAAACAACAGGGCGAGTATTTTGAAGGCGAGTGAGAATATTACGACCGCGATTCAACCCAGGTCTATTTCGGATAGACCGGTTAGTCTTGCGAGCATTGAGACCTTGAAAAAGGGTTACACATAGCTTGCAAGAGCCTTTGATCCAGGTCATGGGGGATTTGGCACTGCACCGAAATTTCCAACACCCCATCATTTTACCTTTCTTTTGAGATGGAGCAAACGCAGTGGTGATTCCATGTCCATAGAAATGGTGGAAAAGACCCTGGATGCCATGCGAAGAGGGGGCATCTTTGACCATATCGGCTTTGGTTTTCACCGCTATTCAGTGGATGAGAAATGGCTGGTTCCCCACTTTGAAAAAATGCTTTATGATCAGGCATTGCTGGCCATAGCTTATACAGAGGCATATCAGGCTACTGGGAAGGTCAGATTCGCCAGGGTGGCCAGAGAAATATTTACCTATGTGCTACGCGACCTGACTGACCGTCAAGGGGGATTTTATTCCGCACAAGACGCCGACAGTGAAGGCAAGGAAGGCCTGTTCTATGTCTGGACACCCCGTGAGGTAAAAGAGCATATCGGGGAAGATCTGGGCGATCTTTTTTGCCGATTCTACGACATTACCGAGGCAGGCAATTTTGAAGAAGGCCGGAGCATTCCCAATATGTGTATCTCGTTGGAAACCTTTGCGGCAAAAGAGGGGATGGAGCTCAAGAAATTTGAGGCGGTTCTCAAAGATGCAGGGGAAAGGCTCTTTAATGCCCGCAAAAAACGGATGCATCCGTCAAAAGACGACAAAATCCTGACCTCGTGGAACGGCCTCATGATCGCTGCCTTTACAAAAGGATACCAGGTCTTTGGTGATCAGGCGTATGACGACGCAGCCACAGACGCTGCAGAATTCATCTTGAGAAACCTGAAGAGAGCCGATGGGAGATTGCTCCGCCGATACAGACAAGGGGAAGCAGCCCATCCGGGATATCTGGATGATTATGCCTTTTTGACCTGGGGTTTGATCGAATTGTATGAGGCCACATTTAATACTTCCTATCTTGAGGAGGCCATTTCACTCAATGAGGCAATGATAGATATTTTTTGGGATAAACAAGGCGGTGGGCTTTATTTTACGGGCAAAGGAAACGAACCCCTGATCACGCACAGCAAAGAGGTCTATGACGGGGTTTTGCCTTCAGGCAACTCGATTGCGGCCTTAAATTTTTTGCGCCTGGGCCGGCTGACCGGGAACACAGATTTAGAGAAAAAAGTTGACCAATTGACCAGGACGTTTGCCGCAGAGGTTACGAAGCATCCAATGGCTTATACACAGATGTTGGTTGCCCTTGATTTCATGGTTGGACCGAGTCTGGAGATTGTCATTGCCGGAGACCCTGCTCTTGAGACCACGCGGGCCATGATTCGTGCCGTGCGGAGAAGGTTTTTGCCCAACAAGGTCATGCTTTTGCGCCCGGATGGGGCAGAAGGGAAAAGACTTGCTGGTTTGTTTCCCTTTGTGGAGCCCATGCATTCCGTGGATCATCAGCCTGCGGTTTACCTATGCGAACAATACAGTTGCAGGGAACCGATAACCAAGATTAGTGACTTAGAGTCAGCGCTTCACTGACTTAATTAAAATTATAAGCCCTTAAAATCAAGAGTACTGGCGTGACGGCTAGTATGAACGATAAAAACCTTGAGTTTAAAGCAGTTGTTAGAAAGGAGGTGATACGTATGAAATGCAACATCGGGAAAACCGACAGGATCGTCAGAGCGGTTATAGGACTCATTGTGATTGCAGTTGGCATTTATTTGAAGAGTTGGTGGGGAGCTATTGGCCTGTTGCCAATCATTACATCTGCTACAGGGCGGTGTGGACTGTATACCGTTTTCGGAATATCCACGTGCAAGATAAAGGGATAGATGTCCGTCCCCACAATCGGGAGTCATTCATTTGAGTGTAACCAAAATAGAACATTTGTAATTGGGAAAAAACAAAACGTAACAGTTCAGAGCCATCGTCATTCCGGCTTCAGGTAATAAAATTTGAAAATGGCTGAAACTCACGCCAAAGTGACTCTAAAGAAAAAACAGATCCAAGATTTAAAATAACAATAAACCAAATATGTTATGCCTACAATTAAATGACGTGACTGGGGGATGCGATGTTTTTTCTTAAGACTCACTAAGGGCGCTCAGACAGTCATCCATTTTCAAATTTCATCACCTGAAGCCTTCATTTATTGAGAAGTTACAA
>JABZFQ010000232.1 GCA_014237365.1 Desulfobacteraceae bacterium
TCAAATAAACTTTATAATTCATCCAAAACTTCCTTCCAGGGTTTGATTCTATCTAACTTGATGTCTTCTAATCCCTTTTTGACCAATTTTTTAAATTCAACTGACTGAGAAAGAATTTTCGTTTCCTTACGGTCTTCAAATTCTTCAAGAATGGCAAGGATCTTCTTATAGCTTTCTATGGGAAGAATAACAGCAGTAGCATTACCTTTCTCATTGATCACAAATTATTCACCTGTCAATGTATCCATTAGATCATTCTCCTTTTAAGAAACCTCAGAGGACGAAAAACCTCGATAACCTCGGGGGGCGTTATTCTCACAGCCTTCCTGCGAAATATCTTTAAAATCGATGGGTCATATATTTTATTTAATCTATTTACAATTAACTCGGGGATAACTTCAAAACGCAGCTCAAGAATATCAATTACAGCTTCTCTGACGCTTTGAAGAATTCCACCTTCATATGCTTTCCCATTCAAATCCGGCAATATTTCTATCTTCTTTGTTAAATTCGACTCCGATCATATAGATTGCCAGCCCTTTTTGTTTAAATTTTTCATGATAGTTTTTTTCTTTGATCTGCTTTAACGCGCTCCCTGCAAAGGATTTCTTTTCAATCACCTTGAACTCTATGATATAAATATTGTTATCAAGCCTGACCGTTAAATCAATTTGCCCCTTGTTGGTGGTGTCTTCTGCGGTAACCTCAAGTCCCAGTGCAGTAAAATAACTGTAAAAGATTGAGGCGTAGTAAATGCATAAAATATGTTCTTTAACGCATCTAAATTTGGCTTTTTTAGCGCATAATAAACAGCTTTTTGATTTTTGGCATTGGCAGCAGGCGCATCTGTAAGATAATTGAGGATGCAGCTTGCAAGACTTGTTTTTACTTCCCGATTCGGGTAGCAAAGCGTATAGAATATTTCACCGCCCAGGTCTTCTACCCGTTCAATGGTCAAATATCCAGTCTGAAACAAGAGAGTTTCCAGGGTAATGCGGTCTACATCAAAACTACCCAGCAACTCTTCACTGGCCTCAATTTTTTCCAGTTCCGGCACTAAATACTGCCGTGTTTGTATCAGCTTGAGCAAGAACGATGGGCTGCCGGTTTCAAACCAGTAGTTTTTAAAAACCCGGTTATCCAGATAAAGAAGCACGTCATATGGATTGTAAACATTTTCTCCTAAAAAGTTATAACCATTATACCACCTTCTAAGCTGCGTAAAATCAACGCCGTTCAGATGATCTGCAAATACCTGTTTGATTTCATCTTCCGTATATCCGCATAAGGTGGCATATCGTTTCTCAAGGGTTATGTCTTTTAAGTTGTTTAAACCGCTGAAAAGACTGACTTTGCTGAACTTGCTCACCCCCGTCAGAAAGGCAAACTTTATATACGCGTCGCTGTCTTTAATTACCGAGTAAAAATTACCAGGATAACAACACGCTGGTTATATTTGCTGCCAAGCTGCTGTATCAGTTCTTTAAATTTAAGGTGGACGGCATCTTCCGTAAGCTCTATACCATTGCTTAAGGCATTTCCATTAAGGATAGAATGAATGGTTTTGTCTAATATCTCCCGGCTTTCAAAAACACCCCCGCCAAAGCTGATATCAATAACCGGATATTCAATGCTCCAGTCCCAGTTTTTTCCCAGGTAGAGACCCCTGAAAAGATCTTTTTGTGCGGAAAAGACTGCTTGTAATGTGCTGACCAGCAGGGATTTTCCAAAACGGCGGGGACGGGAAAGGAAGTAATACTCGCCTGCGCCATTTATTAATTCGTGGATCAATGGCGTTTTATCCACATAACAATAATTGCTCTCCCGCATCTTGCTGAATGTCTGAATACCAATCGGAAGTCTTTTCACAGGTCTGTTCCCTTTAGAATATATCCTTTTCACCTTTGAGCTTTTACCTCCTGCCACCACAGCCTTTCAAAACCAAGCGATACCACGGCATGTCGGTTAAGCCGCAAGTCGTCGTACTTCTGCTCCAGGGCATCTCCATATTGTTTAACCTGTTTTTTTGCTTCCTTCATTTTTGCCTGCATCGCAGGAATGGCTTGCAAATCCTTCATGGACAATCCTCTTGCATCTTCTCCTGTCAAGCCAGCCTCCTTAAGACTTATGTACTTGAACTCAATAAGGATATCAAGTATCTTAAACCGTTTCATGTCGGGACGAATAATCATGGCCAGATCAGCATAACCGCTGCCCGCATCTTTCTCAGAATCAATGATGTAGAGTATGTCATTATAAAGTAGTGTTAAAAAGGCTGTTTTAACGGTAAGTTCGTTTGCCCATCTATAGTCTCGATTGTGAAATACTTTAAAAAATCTCTGCTCGACAAACTCGCAGAGCGGTTCCATATTCCCTTTGGCATAGAGCTGTTTGGCAACAAAAACCCCATCATCCCTGTCAGCAGGTTCCGGCAAAAGCATCTGCTGAATCCGTTCTACATAGAGAGCCTGGGTTACCAGGTTCGGAACCCTTAAAATTAACTCGCCTTCCTCTGTTTCGTCATCTATTGTCAGCACCCCGAAATAGTAAAGAAAAGAGGACATAAAAACAAAATCTTTACTTCTATCCGTCAGCATCTGCTCTATTCCGAAACGGTCGCTCAAATCGGATATAATCAGAGAATGATTCTTTCTCATCAGGTCAAGGAGAAGCTGCCCGCCTTTCGGTATTTGAGATATGTACCGCAGCTTTGCATCGTCTGCGGCAAGGTTGGAATCAAGCATCTTTCTCGGATATTTGCAGGTTTTAAAGAATGCCTCTATAAAATAAATTGCCAGAGTGGGATTATAAATAGAATCTTCTGCATCCGGAGCAAATTTATATCCGTCATAATAGACACGCATAAGATCCAGCGCTTCCGCAATATCCTTTTCTTTCAGACCACATTCCGCCGATATAGTCTTCAATGCCTTTTCGATCTCATTTTCATGAAACCCGCACAGATCGTTAAACTCGGAATCAAGATATATGTTTTTAGCGATATTGTAGCCGCTGGTGATATCGCTCATTACAACAGGCGATACCCCCGTAATAAAGCTCCTGTCAAAACCGGAGCCGTCGGTGGACGACTTGACCGCCTTAAAGAGAGTCTTTAATGGGCCCTCCTCATAGACAAAAGCTTCGTAAATATCCTTTTTCTCCCTCCGCACCCCCATCATGACCTCGTTGGCAAAGTTGTCGTATTCATCAATCAACAGATAAACCGGGTACGGGGTCTTGCGGACAACATCAAGCAAGGATTTTATTGAACTGACGGCATCATCGGAATCTATCTCGATTTTCCGGTGCAGATAGTCTTCGTAATTTATGCGAAATGATCTTATGCAGGCATTTATATGATTATGAAACGCTCTTTTGATATTTTCAGCGCTTCCTGAAGGATCAACGCAGGAAAAATCCCATTTAAGAATAAAATATTTGTTGTGCAATGGAGTGGGATTTTTGCCGATCAGCAGATGGCCGAAAAGCTCCTGAAACTTCTCCTTTCTGGCCAGGTCATAATAGTTTTCAAGCATGGAAAGAAGAAGGCTTTTCCCGAATCTGCGGGGACGCAAAAGAAGGAGATAGTATCCCGTATTTTCAAGGCTTGCAATACGGTCTGTCCGGTCGCAATAGAAAAGTTTGTCCGTTATAATCTTATTAAAATCACATACTCCGTAAGGAAATCTCATTGGCTTGCTCCTTTTTCCGCTATCTCCTCCCATTTTTGATTATTTCGCAAAAGGAGATAAACCTTCTCCGCAAAGACGTCCGGATCATCTGCTATTAAAATATCTTTCTCCGGCTTGTGA
Source organism: Desulfobacteraceae bacterium (assembly GCA_014237365.1). Taxonomy (GTDB): domain Bacteria; phylum Desulfobacterota; class Desulfobacteria; order Desulfobacterales; family ETH-SRB1; genus B13-G4. The sequence continues at coordinate 3,813 of JABZFQ010000232.1, forward strand.
TCAGTTGCGGTAAAAACATGCCAGTCCGATTCGTTCATATCAGCCTGTTTCTGCTCCGCATCAGACGCCTTGCTATATGTACATCACCAGGTCACCTATCTGTCTCCACGAAAGCACGGTTACCCCTGAACGTTCATACCCTTCATCTCCCCCAAAACACAGGTAAGCGTTGCCGGCATCATCACCAGCCAACGATAACCACTTCCGCAAACCGATAAATGCATCCTGTGTCAGGGTCTGGCCAGATTTAATTTCAATCGGCAGCAGTCTGGCACCCTGTTCAATAATGACATCAACCTCATTTCCTGTATTGTCACGCCAGAAATAGAAATTGGATTCAAGCCCACGATTGTAGCGTCCTTTAACAAGCTCGCTAATGACCCAACTCTCAAACAGTGAACCCCGTAAAGCGTGAATAGAAAGGTGATCTACATCCCGAATGCCCAACAACCAGGCAGCGAAGCCGCTGTCATAAAAGTAGAGTTTTGGAGTTTTAACCAAACGTTTGTTGTAATTCCGATAATGAGGCAATAAGAGAAATATAATATAACTTGCCTCCAAAACAGATATCCAGGCTTTTGCCGTATTGTGAGTGATACCACAATCATTCGCCAGACTACTCAAATTTAACAATTGTCCCACACGTGCGGCGCACATTCTTATGAACCTTTGAAAAGCACTAAGATTTCTAATGTTAATCAACTGCCGCACATCCCTCTCAACATAGGTCTGCATATAACTTCTGTGCCAGCTTGAAGGAGTGACCTCCCTGTCATACAACGGTGGATAAAGACCTTTATATAAAAGCTCATCTGCGTCGGCCGGAGCGCATGGCAAACTCAACACTTCTTTGAGAGAAAAAGGCAAAAGCTCTAATAAACCGGCTCGACCAGCCAGACTCTGCGTAATCCCGGTCAGGAGTCCGAATTGCTGCGAACCGGTCAAGATAAACTGGCCTGGCCGACGATCGGTATCAACACGGGATTGCAGATAGGAAAAGAGCTCCGGGCAACGCTGTACTTCATCAAGGATGGCTCCTTCACGGAATCGTGAGATAAACCGCCTTGGATCCTGTTCGGCAAACTCCCTTTCGTCCGGATCTTCCAGGGAAACATACCTCTTGTCGCTGAAAACCTGTTGAACCAGGGTGGTCTTGCCGGATTGGCGGGGACCGGTGACCACAACTATATAATAGCCTTTAGACAGGTCGATCAGTGTATTGGCTGCTTCACGTTTTATCATAATTAAACGATAACACCCTCTTTGCAAATTGTCAATTCAAATGATAATTTGTAAAGAGGGTGGTCTCGGATTATTCATTATGCTTTGCGTCTGTGTCTGATTCTCAAGATAAAAACGGTATCTCCAAATGTCATCCAAAGATATCACAGGATCAAATAGCTAAGGAACGTGGACGAAATAACTTCCCCAACTATGCATCACAGCTTCAGGCCACCTTTGCCCGATCTCAAATCACAAAAATATCAAAATAGGTAAGCTATTCCATCAACTTTTGTGATCGAAGTTAATTCGTCCACGTTCCTAAGGCGATGTACTTCATGGAATTCCAGTCGTTTTTCCGACGGAAATTCCCGCTCAAAACTAACATAACATTTTGAAATCATAACGATTTGTTTTGGAGAGTTTACGAAAGATATCTTAACCCTTTGATTTAGCGAGAATAATTGTATCTTTATTTCTACTAATAATATTAAGAGGTTATCTTTCTTAGAGAGGGGCTTTCGCAAACTCTTAGAGAGCATTTTCTTTATTTTCAATAACTTATGTTCATTTTGAGCGGGAATTGCTGTCATTGAGGCCAGTTTTACTGTCTTGATAATCGAAGGGGTTACAGCGGTAAGCGCAATGATGTCGGGGTTGAATTTCTTTGCCTCTTTTAAGAGTATCTTCATAACCTGTACTTTGAGCAGATGCATCCAGAATGCGAATACGGTGGCCTGCGTTACGCAGAACCGCTCCCAGCATAAGCAACCCAAGATGTGGAAGGGTGGTCTCCAACCGATGCCAATTTTCCGTGCCTTTCTTCTAAGAAATAGGGCGCATTTGCAAAAAAGACTGAGGTCATGATTGTTTTGGCGCTTCCTTTATGGTTTGTTTTGAGTTTTTTCTTTAATAAATCTTGAACCTATAACCATATCTGTCTTTTCCGTCATGACTTGTTTAAATAATTCAGAAATATATGACGGATCATGCTGGCCATCTCCATCCAACTGGACAAGATAATCATATCCTCTCTCAAGGGCATATTTATAACCGGACTGCAGGGCCACCCCGTAGCCCATATTCGAGGAAAGCCGGATCACTTTTGCGCCCGCAAGTCTTGCTTGGCGGGCCGTTCTGTCTGTTGAACCATCGTCAATAACCACGACATCTATCCCGATATCCAGTTTTCTTATCCTGGTAACGACCTGCCCGATATTTTCCTATTCATTATGTGCCGGTATGATAACCAATTTTTTCTTTATATCATTCTCACGCATACTGATAAGTTCCATTAATATAGACTTTCAGATAAATAATTTCACTGCGTTATCAGTTGTCGACGTATAACTAACATGCCTTCCTCCTTCTATCCTTGTGAAATTAATTATCTGAAAGTCTATAGTTGTCACTCGTAGGCCGCTTATTTTCTGTGGCCATGCGAGGATGAAAGTTATTTCGTCCCCGTTCCTTAACATCGGAACTCGCAGTTCCTACTTTCCAAATTTCTTTGTTCCAGCCAGGGATCGGGTCCCCGATGGTTGGCTCCTCTTCTATCGCTTGGATCGTACCTGCAATGTCATCCTTGACCATACGATATTCCTTTTTCAGTATTTTCATGGACTTCTGGAAGGTTTCGGTCAAATAAACTTTATAATTCATCCAAAACTTCCTTCCAGGGTTTGATTCTATCTAACTTGATGTCTTCTAATCCCTTTTTGACCAATTTTTTAAATTCAACTGACTG
>JABZFQ010000065.1 GCA_014237365.1 Desulfobacteraceae bacterium
GAAATAGCTCGCTATTCCATCAACTTTTGTGATCCGAGATCAAACAAATTCGACCCAAATCTGTGCGCCTACTTGAGGAAGTTATTTCGTCCACGTTCCTAAGGAACGTGGACGAAACAAGACTTAAAGGTATCCTATTCAAATTCCGTGGTCAATTAATTTACTCAAAAAATATCTTATTGATATTACAATGTTTTATTTTTTTAAAATTCAAATTTTTCAGTTTTACCACGGAATTTGAATAGGATACACTTAAAGGCTAAAGTGTTACAGTATTATTATTTATAACGCACTTGAAAAAAACTGGTTAGGCTTTTTGAGATAATAATCAGGAAGGTTTTGAAAGTAAGGGCTCAGAAAAAATAAGTTGGTTATTTTTACGAGCCCTAAAATTAGTTAAGTATATATTTTGCAGGATTAACAGGTATTCCGTTAAGATGAACCTCGTAATGAAGATGTGGCCCCGTACTCCGTCCTGTATTCCCAACCAGTGCAATGGTATCCCCCCTTTTAACTGCATCACCACGTTTTTTCAGCGCCTTGTGAAGATGTGCATAACGGGTAACCATCCCATAACCGTGATCAATTACAATCAACTTGCCTATCAAACCCTTAGCGCCTGCAAATGTTACAACTCCATCTGCTGTTGCAACTATAGGCGTTCCCTTTCGTGTAGCAATATCCAGTCCCTTATGGAATTCTCTAAGACCGGTAAACGGCGATGTTCGATATCCAAATTTTGATGAAATCCACCCATCAGTTGGACAAATAGCAGGCGTTGATAAAAGAAGATTTCGTTGATCTTCAAGATTATCAAAAAGAGATTCAAAAATTTTTTTCTGATTTATTGCTGCAAGATTAAACTGATTTGTTTGTTCGTGCATTTCACGAATCAGGCTGTTATGTTTTTCAGTTATTAAAACTTGTGTATCAAGATCTTCAGGAATTGATCCCCCTACCCCAAAAAGGTTTTCGGAATTAGTGTTTTCTTCAATATTGGCAATAGTACGTATCTTTTTTTCAAAATTTTTAAGGTCAACAAGTTTTAACTTTAAAGAATTTATATCAGCAGCAAAAGTTTTAATTTGCTTACGCTGACTGGCTATCTCCTCACGTTGAGTTAAAACGTCACTCTCAAGCTCAGTTGTAATTAATATTTTTTTCTTAATACAGTGGTAGTCATAGATGATAAAAGTAAACAATATAAGACTTATTGCAATGAATATAGTTAAGCAGGTTATAAAATTCCTGGAAACAGTTATTCTCTTTATTAAAGAGCCTGGATTACCTAAAATAAAAAATGCTATTTTCTTCTTCATAAGTTAACTGATTGTTATTTTAGGAATAAAATTCATTTGACCATTTTCGAATCAACTATTTGACGATGTCTGCATAACAGACTAATTTTATATAAAAAATTATTTATACTGTCAATATGACAATTAATTATAGTAACATATTGTATATTAGGAACGTGGACGAAATAACTTCCCCAACTATGCATCACAGCTTCAGATCGCCTTTGTCCGATCTCAAATCCCAAAAATATTGAAACAGGTAAGCTATTCCTTCAACTTTTGTGATCTGAGATCGAACAAATTCGACCCAAATCTGTGCGCCTACTTGTGGAAGTTAATTCGTCCACGTTCCTTAAATGGAAAAAGGAATATTTGTCAAGCCGGCAGTTTCATCTAAACCAAGCATTATATTCATATTCTGAACAGCCTGGCCAGAAGCTCCTTTTACCAGATTATCAATAGCTGAAATCAATATTATACGGTTATTACGCTCATCTAATTTAAAACCTATGTCGCAAAAATTTGTTCCCTTTACATACAAAGTATCAGGCATCCTGCCTTCTTTGCATATTCGAACAAAAAAACGTTCTGAATAAAAAGAGTCAATGCAATTTTGTATTTCTTCAGAGCTGACTTCTTTAACAAGATTTGCATATATTGTTGTCAGCATTCCGCGCGTCATTGGAACAAGATGAGGCACAAATGTCATGTTTACAGGTTTTCCTGCCTCAATGCTGAGCACTTCTTCCATCTCGGGGCGATGTCTGTGCACAGCGACTTTGTAAGCCTTAAACGATTCGTTTGCTTCACAAAAATGTGCGGTTAAAGAAAGTGATCGGCCGGCACCGCTGACACCGGATTTGGAATCTGCAATAATTGAATTAATATCTAAAAAATTGTTCTTTATTAATGGAACAAGGGGCAGGATGACGCTTGTCGGATAACATCCCGGGTTGCCTATGAGATTTGCTTTTTTTATTTTGTCAAAATATATTTCGCAAAGGCCGTAAACTGCTTTATCAAGTAAATCAGCAACAGTATGCTCCTGATAAAAAGCTTCATACAATAATACATCTTTGAATCTGAAATCAGCAGACAGATCTATAACCTTTTTATCTCGTTCTATAAACTCAGGAACAAACTGCATTGCGATTTTATGAGGAAGAGCACTAAATACGACTTCAGTTCTTTCACAAAAGTTGTCTATTGAAAGTTTTTCACAGTTTAAATTTACGATTCCAGCCATTGATGGATAGATTTTGTCAAATTTCTCTCCAGCGTATTGACGTGATGTCAGAACAGTCAATTCTACATCCGGATGCCCGGAAAGTATCCTGACAAGCTCCGCTCCTGCATAACCTGTTGCACCGACTATACCGACTCTGATCATAATGTTTCCTTTATATTGATCAAGTGGTCAACCACTCGACTATTCAACTATTTACAAGCCATTGTGCCTGAACTATGATATTCTACCAAAAGCCTTTGTTTGCTGTCAAACAAGAATTTATTAGCAAAAAGATTTTCTTGGAATTAAATATCCATCATGTTAGGAGTGAACTTCTTGTAAAATTGACCCAAAAAACTGGAAAATAGTAATAGTTCGCCACGGATTTTCACGGAAATACACTGAATTCTCGTAACTGTTCTGGTTGCCTATTTCAATTTTTATCGCACTCTAACCGTAAACCTGAGTAGTTACATATACTTATTGTTTTCAATTTTCAGCGAAATTCCGTGTCGTTCCGTGGTGAACTTTCACGAAAAGAACAAAGGGCGAACACAAGGTTCGCCCCTACGGGCCATATATACCGGTATACAGGACGGCCCATTGGGATGGGATCGAGACATGAATAAAAACCGTCAATCCATCCGTTTGTGTAAATATGATTATTCAAGGGCAGGCACATATTTTGTAACCTTTTGCACGCAAAACAGGGAATGTTTTCTCGGGAATATGGGTTCGATAAAAAATAACATATCAAAAAAAACCGAACTTGTCGCAAACTGGCAGACCTTAATGAGAGTATTTATCAGGCCGGAAAATGAAGAGACCAAGTTAATCTTACTTAAATATATGGAGCAGATTCTATTCGGACTTAATAGTTTTTTAAAAAAACATGTAGGTATCACTGAAAAAGTCAGCCTTAAAGAACTTTCCATGAGGTTTACAGAGACTATAATTAATAAAAATCCTGAAAAAAAACTAGCGGAAGTTATTACAGGACTGATTGAAGATATAGCGCCTCATGCTGTTAATGTTGCTTCGCCATATTTTGTCGGCCATATGACTTCAGCCATGCCTTTTTTTATGGTTCATCTTAAAACCATAGTTACCGCACTTAATCAAAATCTTGTAAAAATTGAAACTTCAAAAGTCGTATCAATTCTGGAAAAGCAGGTAATTGCTAAAATTCACAGAATTATTTACAAAGAAAATGAATCCTTTTATAATGAACATGTTCAGAATGCTAAAACCACCCTCGGAATCTTTACAAAAGACGGCACTTTGGCAAATATCACAGCTCTGTGGGTTGCAAGAAACTCTTTACTTGCTTCAAAAGAAGGTTTTTCCGGTATAGAAAAAGAAGGTATTGTTCCTGCATATAAAGCGTATGGAATAGAAAGATGCGTCATTCTTGCGTCAAAACTCAGTCATTACTCATTCAAAAAAGCAGGGGGAATTCTTGGAATCGGAAATCAGAATATTATTGGTATAGATGTAGATACAAATAATCGAATAAATCTTGATCTCCTGAAGAAAGAAATAAAAAAAATAAAAAAAACCGGCGGTAGGATAAAAATTTTAGCTGTTGTTGGTATTGCCGGAGCAACAGAAACCGGAACCATAGATCCTCTTCAAAAAATCGGTATGCTGTGTTCCGAAAACAAAATCCATTTTCATGTAGATGCTGCATGGGGCGGACCTACCCTTATGTCAGAAAAATACAAGCATCTTCTTGACGGCATAGAACTCGCCGATTCTGTTACCATAGATTGTCATAAACAATTTTATATGCCCATGAGCAGCGGAATGGTCTATTTTAAGAGCCCTACAATCATGAACTCAATTGAATATCATGCAAATTATGTTAACCGGCCAGGTTCTGTAGACCTGGGTATCAAATCAATAACAGGATCAAGAGAGGCCAATTCTATAATTCTCGACTGTGCGCTCAAGATTATGGGAACACAGGGATATGCTCTCCTCATTGAACACGGGATAGAAACAGCACGCAAATTTGCTGAAGAAATTAAGAAACGACCTGACTTCCAGCTCATGACCCCTCCTGAGCTTAATATCCTTACTTATAGAATATGTCCAGTCGACATTAAAAAAAAATTATCCGAAGACAATTTTGAGCAGAGACAAAGCATCAATAAAGAACTAAATAAAATAAACAGAAATGTTCAAAGATTACAAAGAGAAGCAGGTAAAAGTTTTGTATCAAGAACAACTCTAAACATAGGAAACAAGCGGAAAGAAGATATAGTTGTTCTTCGGTGTGTAATAATGAATCCTATGACTAATATAAATATTCTTAAAAAAATTCTTGATGAGCAGGAAAAAATATACAGATGTTATATTACTACTTCACGACCTTAATGCTGTATGCTCCTGTTCCGCTCTGACCGTTGTAATGTTCAACTCTGACATAGTACGCACCAGATGAAAGATCTGCGGCAATTTTTGCATTCCAGCCAGTACCACTGTCGTCATCACGCGCAATCAGCTTTGTTTCACTGTCTGGGCCGTAGAGAGTCATCACTAAATCCGTGCGCCCTTCCGTTTCAACAGTATATTTTCCTTCTTTGGCAACTATGAATTTATAGGAGTCTTTCTGGCCTGGATGAATAATTTCTGCTTTATGCGGCGCAAAATCAATAACCGACAACTCAATCGGACCCTCGACGGGAGAAGCAAAAATCACAGCAAAGGCTTTCTGGGATCGAAAGTCATCTGTTAAATGTCCGTATTCATTGTATTGAGGCTTTTGGCTTGACCTGATCAACTCGCATATCTTTTTATGCAAATCCTGGAAAGTTCCAGGAAAAGCGCCATCCTGCCAGGCTTCACACAAAGCGATAGTGAATGCTCCACCATGCTGGTATCCAGCAGACGTAAAGCCATCCCGACATCCTCCCAGATGAATAAGCTGAGCCTTTATATCCACTTCCTCTCTTGGCATCCTTGCTACGGGTCTGAATATGGCCTGTTCATTTACCGACACCGTCATTCTTCCCCTGTAATTCGTACCAGAATTGCAGCTATCGCTGATCATTACTATACGTACACCGGCTTTGAATCTTGTCAGTGCATAGTGAATCTTGTCATCTATTACTTCTCTGTCATATGCGACAAGTGTTTCATCCTTGCCATCCACTTCGTCTCCGTTAAGATCCGGCTGTTGCCCTCCATGCCCCGAATAATAGAAAACAAAGATGTCGCCAGCAATCAGGTTATCAGCAGCGCGATAAATTGAAGATAGGATCCTATTCCTCGTGGCATCAACGGTCTTCAGCATCTTCGTATCGTATCCGAGGGATTTCAGAATTCTCTCCAAGTTGTCTACATCAAGTTCACATCCCCAACATCCGCCTGTTCCATCCCATCCATTATAAGAGGTGGGATCTACACTTTTCAGTCCAACCAGCAGAGCATGTCCTTTAGTCATTTTTTTCCTCCTTTCTGTATATAGATTTCCCCTATGATCACGTGATACACAGCACCCGGAGCACATAGTCTGGCTAATTACGTGATCACGACTCAGCGTAAATTTTATATCATCAACATACCTAAGTGTCAACTAATTTACAAATGGTCCCCAAATCTCTCAATTCCATTATTCTCAACTGTGCGCTCAAAATTATGGGAAGAAAGGCAAAACTTCAAGAGACCTCCCATCGGTTGATATTGTTACAGCTCCGTGGCTATCGGTACGTAATATTCTGCATCCCCGTTCTTTATATCTTTTTAAAACTGATGGATGCGGAAATTTATATCTGTTTCGCAAGCCTGATGAAAAAATTACAGTTTCCGGCTTAACGCTATCAATAAAAAATTCGCTGCTTGATGTTTTGCTGCCGTGATGAGGAGCTATAAGGACATTGCTTTTTAAATCATCTCCTGAAATTGCAACAAGCTCTTTTTCTGCTTTGGTCATAATATCACCCGGAAAAAGAAAAGATTTTGATCCAAATTTAATTTTTATGACCAGAGAATTGTTATTTAGATTCGACCATGTCCTCTTATTATTATCAATGTAATCACCAGCCGGATAAAGAAGCTTCAACTGGGCATCATTGATAATATGTGTTCTTGATATCTCTTTGAATTCAGGCAGATGAATTGCTTTTTCTTTAATTATTCCCATGAATTTTCGATATCCAATAGTATCTGCTGTATCACAGTTGGCCCACACCCTTTTCACATTGAAATTTTCAGCAATATACAAAAGTCCGTTCAAGTGATCGCTGTTTGGATGGGAAAGAATAAGAAGGTCAATTGTTTTAATTTTTTTTCGCCATAATAACGGAGCAATAACTCTTTCGCCAATATCAAAGACCGAGTTGTCAGAAAATCCACCACCATCTATAAGCAGATTAAATCCTTCCGGCATTTCCACAAGAGCAGAGCTCCCCTGACCTACATCAATTACAGTAATCCTCAGATCATCATGCCAAAACCTGTTATAAAACCAGTAACAAGTATCAGCGGCACAGGCAATACTTACAACTATTAGAACAGCTAATACTTTTTTCCTTCCGGAAGCAGCCGATTGCTCTTTCATTTCTACTTTATTATATAGCTGATGCGTTCCTCCCAAAAATTTATCTTTTTCACCAGTATTTTCATGTTTAATACCAACCAAATTCAATACAGCCCAACCCAGCACATAATAACAACAAATCTCAAAATAAGTGGGAGTTACTGTCTTTATTGAGGCAAAGGGTAAATTAGAAAACCATACCACAATATCAAGTGCTTTAGCCAGCAATTCAGAGTTCGCATTTATGCACCATGTAGCCCCGTAGACGCTTACCGGATAAAGCAATACCGAAAATAAACCCAGGGGAACTACAATAAAACCTATAAGAGGCACAACAAACAAATTTACCAAAAAACCAATAAAAGAAACCTGGTTAAAGTAAAGCATTAAAAGCGGAAGTGTCCCCAGGATTGCAAAAAGCGAAGTCAATAAAAAGAGATATACTTTTTTGGGGAGTTGAAAGACTCCTTGTTTCCTTCTACTGCTTTTTATACGCATTCTGGAAAGGCCATATATTATTGCAAGAACAGCTATAAATGAAAGCTGAAAAGAAATCGAAAAAAGAGAGGGAGGATGAACAAGAAGAATTATCATCGCAGCTATTGCCAGTGTATTTATTGGGTCATGTTCTCTTTCAAAAAGAAATGTCATAAAAAAAACAGTAACCATAATTACTGCTCTTTGTGTAGAAGGAGACATCCCTGAAAGTAAACCATAGATAAATACCGGGAAAAGTGATAAAATAGCTGCAACCTTTATGGTCAATACATTCCAGAGAAAATATTTAAAATATGAAAGTATCCATTTGAAGAAGAAAAATGCGACAGTTGCTACAATTCCTATATGAAGTCCTGAAATTGCAAGAATATGACCTGCACCGGCCCGGTTAAATGACTCCCGCAAGTTTTTTGAAATACTATTTCTATCTCCAATTATAAGGGCTTTTAGTACTGCACTTTCATCACCCTCCACTGAATTGTCGATAAGATCTGAGATCTTGCTGCGGGCATCTGCTATTATCCTGTTTATACCTCTTCCTGAATTTCTTTTTATAACAATTAGATCTTTTCCACGGACATACGAGGTCCCCCAAATCTCCTTGAATGCCATGTATTTTTTATAGTCAAATCCTCCTGGATTGTTAAAATTTCTGATAGATCTGATCTTACCTGTAAAGGAAACTTTGTCGCCAATTGAAAGACTTAGGAAATTTCCTCTTACTGTTACACGGATTTTTCCAGTAACTGGAAAATTTTTATCCTTATCTTCTCCAAGAGTCCTGATCTGTAAAATTAATTTTAGCCTATCTTTGTATATTATAGGATTTTCGTCGATTAAACCGACAATTCTCCATTTTCGCAAATCTAAAAAATTGACGATATGATTTGAGGGGAATTTAGGGACAACCCATGGCTGTATGGAAAGATACCCGAAAGCAAAAAATAAAATAACAGGTAAAATTAATGTAGTTTTTCTCTGAAGAATGAAATATAGTATTAAGATTGTAGATACAAAAATGACAAAATACGCATAAACTTTGTGACCTGGCAGCCATGAACCACAGGCTAAACCCAGTATCAATGATACCAGAATTGGGATAACAGGGCGAAAATAAATCATGCCAAGCATTGCATCATGTTACTCATTCTGTAAGTGTTCACTGGTTCAGGGTTCAAGGAGCAGGATTAACGGTTGTCGGTTTACAGTTTTTTTAAATCAACTATGCAACGACTGAAGTATTTTAACCGTGAACGGTTAGAAAAGCTTAAGGGCTCGCTCAAAATTTCCTATAACCTCGAACCCTGATTTTTATTATTCTTTTACTCGTTTTATAGCTGCTCCCAAGCTATCAAATTTCTTTTCAAGCGATTCATAACCGCGATCCAGATGATAGACACGATTTACTTCGGTTTTGCCCCGGGCAACGAGACCGGCCAGTATCAGCGAAGCACTGGCCCTAAGATCACTTGCCATAACCGGCGCGCCAGAAAGCATTTTTACACCTTTTACCATTGCAGCATTACCGGCTACAATAATATCAGCACCCATTCTCTTTAATTCACTTACATGGATAAAACGGTTTTCAAATACTGTTTCAAATATCAGGCTCAGGCCCCTGGCAACAGACATGAGAACCATGAACTGCGCCTGCATATCACTAGGGAATCCTGGATATGGGAGTGTTTTTACATCAACACTTGCTATATTAGCTATTCCCTTAACTCTTATATTTTTTCCATCAATTTTTATCCCTGCCCCGGTTAAACTCAATTTGTGAATAACGGCATCAAGATGATCAGGCTCGGTGCCTAAAAGCTTTACATCACCGCCGGTCAAAGCTGTTGCGACCATAAATGTTCCGGCTTCTATCCGGTCAGGAATTATTGAAACCGATACAGGACTTAAAGAAGTAACTCCCTTTATAGTAATTGCGGAGGTACCGGCCCCACGTATATCAGCACCCATTTTCTTTAAAACATCAGCAAGAGCTATTATTTCGGGTTCACGAGCTGCATTATGAATAACAGTGCTTCCTTTCGCTAAAACAGCCGCCATCATAATATTTTCAGTACCTGTTACAGTGGCTATATCCAAATAAATTTCGCTCCCCTCAAGTTTTTTGGCATAAGCTTCAACATAACCATGTTGTAATTCAATGGTTGCGCCAAGACATGCCAAACCTTTAAGGTGCAGATTGATTGGCCTAGCGCCTATGGCACACCCTCCCGGCAATGATACCCGGGCCTTTTTGAGGCGGGCAACAAGAGGACCAAGAACTAATATAGAAGCGCGCATTTTCCTAACCAGATCATACGGAGCTTCATGATTTAAAATATTGCTTGCATCTATCCTAACAACATCTCCATCTGTCTCGATTTTTGCGCCAAGATGTGAAAGAAGTAGTTTTATGCTTTCGATATCTTTTAGTTTCGGGACATTTGAGAAAGTACACAATCCATCGGTAAGGAGAGATGAAACCAGGATCGGAAGCGCAGCGTTCTTAGCCCCGCTGATATTGACCTCACCTGTAAGAGGTCGTCCCCCTTCAACTATAATCTTATCCATCTTAACCCTTCAAATAAAAAAGTGGTAACAATCGGCATCCTTCATTTACCAGTTTACACTTTTTTCGAAAAAGCGTAAACTGATAAATGAAGGATGCCCAAGCGTAATTTTATAATTTCCTATACAATAAAAAAGCGCTTTACCACATTTTAATAATGAGATAAGCGCTTTTTTTATACTAATATTATGCTGTGGATTGTTAGCCTGATTTAGTGTTGATGGCCGCCTTTACCCTGTATTGTGTCAATAACAGACTTTAAAATACAGTAAGTCATTCCAAGGCCTAAAATTGTTAACGCGTACCACAAACCACCCATGAACACCATATGACCAACATCCCAAATCCATTCAAATGAAAATGGAAACATATTTTAACCTCCTAAGGATTCAATTCCCGTTCTTGGGGGAATATAGGTAAATAACGGAATGATATCATAACCAGAATAACTCCATAAGCCATAGGAAGAATAGTTGTAGCAACTTCCTGCCAGCTAGGAATATACATGACCCAGTTTTCAAAAGTCATGACCGGTGCCGCCATTACCTGCAACACCATTACCCAGCGATTAATTAAAACACCGATACAGGCCAGCGATAGCGCTGTAAAAAGCAAAGTAGAATTACTGCGCCCCTTAGGTGAAAGAAGTATGGCCGATGGAATAATACCACAGACTACTATTTCAGCTACAAGTATCCAGATTCCATAAAAAGGATTATTGGAATAAAAATCAATTAGATTTAAGCCCAGGGCAGGAGCTGTAACCGAAGCCCAGTACCAAGTATCAATAATTTTTGCAATAATGTATGTCCCCATAGTCCAGCCGGATATCTTGGCCAGCAGCTCTATAACATTTTGCTTGACCAACTTTTTACCTGTAATTTTTTCAGTCAGTCTTGTCACAAATAGTGTAAAGCAGGGTCCATAGGCTGCCGCAGACCATGTAAATAGAAAAAACGTCCAAGGCCAAATGAAGATTCCCTCTCTGACTGCAAAAGGGCGACCGAAAAGCACACCTGCAACTCCACCAAGTGATCCCTGATGAAAAAAGGAAAGAAATGCACCAGTAGCTGCAAATATTGCCATTACTTCGTGCATATTGTGTGCAAGATTATGAAAGAAGGGAACTTTATTAAGCTGACGGTTTTCAAGAATAAGCGGGATATATTCGATAGTAAGAACTGCAAAATAACATGACAGGCAGAATGCAACTTCTGTTAGCATAGAATGAACATTAGCATGCCAAAATATAAACCAGCCTCTCAAGGGTTGTCCGATATCTATTGCAAGGATTAACAACGCAGAACTGTAACATATAAACCCGATAAGAACAGCATAGTTAATAATATTTTTCAGCTCATCCTTTCCAACAATATATCTTAAAAAACCTGTAAAAAAAGCTCCGCCGCCCAGGGCAATAACCCCGAGATCAGCCCAAATCCATAATGCAAAGCCATAGAAGTCGTTCATATTCGTCTGATTAAGTCCCTTTAACCAGATAAGTAGCATAGCGTAAACTCCCCACAACAGGACGCCGCCAACTATAATGATTCCTATGGCAAATTTACCAAATGAACAGCGTTTAACTCCCTCGGGTATTAATGCTGAATCCATAAGTTATGTGCTCCTCAAAATTTGCTGTTACTAATTTATTAACAAATCTATTGATCTGTTCTTCCTGATTTTAACGGCGATAATTTTTTGCAAAATCTTCATTATCAAGGTAATTATCACCGGCACGCCTTACCCATTCACGGCTTGATATATAATAAACCTTGGGATTTGTACCAAGTCTTTCAAGAAGCCGAAAAACATTGGGATTCCCAGGTCTTCCACCATGCTTGTTATCAGGTTTGGCCAGTTGATATACCTTATGCTCCGGATTATTCAGATCACCAAATGTAATGGCACCAGCAGGACAGGCCTGAGTACAAGAGGTCTGATATTCATCTTCTTCAAGCTCTGCCCGTCCCTCGAAATAAGCTTTGTCCATTGCCAATTGATATCTGTGGAAACAAAAACTGCATTTTTCTACAACACCTCTCATCCGAGGAGAAACATTAGGATTAAGATATTTAGTCGTTCCTTCTGGCCACACAGGATCCCACCAGTTAAAATAACGTGCATGATAAGGACAAGCACCCATGCAGTACCGGCATCCAAAACAACGAGTATAAATCTGGCTCACGATACCGGTCTCATGACTATAGTCCGTAGCGGTTGCAGGACATACAGACACACATGGAGAATGTCCATGATCTCCTTCACAATGCATACATGGTCTCGGAAGATAACAGATATCAGCATCAGGATAGGATTTTCCATTTGTAAGCTTATATACACGCATCCATGCAATGCTGTCCAATTTGTTAGATTCATCCTCCCTAAACGGCACATTATTCTCAGCCATACAAGCAACCATGCAGGCTCCGCAACCAGTGCACTCGTCCAGGTTTATGACCATTCCATACTTTTTGGCTTTTTTGTGTTTGCCTTCTTCTTTCATCAAAACCTCATATTCAAGTTATACTTTGGTCAGTCTAGCCCTTATTCCCCAAGCTGCATCAAGACCGGATACAGGGTCTTCTGTCATACCGATAAGTTCATTTAAATTACATCCCTTATCAGTGAGGTACTTATCATATGCAGTATGCCCCAGTCCTCTTGCCAAAGCAACTAAACCAGGCATAATCCCTTCATAAAGATGTATTTTAACCTTTGCTTTACCTCTTGGAGTATGTAAAATCGCAGACCTGCCTTCAGTCAAACCAAACTCTTTAGCTGACTTTGGATTTATCTCAACACATGCTGTTTTACCCTTGAGGACTGTATCTTCCACAGTCTTTATTACAAAAGGAGGATTACCAATATACCCGTTTGCAAGTCTTATGGAATCATATGGGATGAGAACCAGAGGAAATGAAATTGTACTGCCCTCAATGCTTACTGGACTAAAGTTTGTAAGTGATTTCATAGCATCCGGATAAAAATTGAATTCACCCGTTACAACTTTTGAATTCGAATCAGACCAAAACCTATTTTCCTCCAACAAATCCCATTTGCTGCCTAATGTTTCTTCAAGACATGCGTCATAGCTATCCCACGGAAATGCATTTGCTACACTACCACCCAGTGCTTTTGCTATGAGAATTAAAGAATCGCCTACATTCTTGGTGTTAAACTGAGGCTTTACAACTGGTTTTGCCAGACCGATAATATTTTTTTGCAACCCAACTGGTGTTGGGACATCCTCGTATCTCTCAAGATAAACATGATTAGGCAGTATTAAATCGGCATTACTGGCAGTTTCATCCATATAAGATGAAAAACTTACGATAAAAGGTATACTATCAAATGCCTCCTTAATTGCTTTACTGTCAGGCATTGAATACAAAGGATTTGCATCTGCAACAAATATTGCCTCAAGAAATCCGTCTCCGGAATTAATAACCTCTGGCAAACGGTTTAACAAAGATTTTGCATGAGGATATTCACTACCTGCTCCATCTATACGCTCTTTTTGCATGCCGTTTTCTGCAATGCTGTCCAAGTCAAACTCTGGCCATTTAATATAATCGGTATCAGATAAAGCCCAAACACCACCATTTTTATTTATATTACCTACAAGTGCATTTAATGCATGCACAGCCACAAATTCATTAAGACTGCCAGGTGTGCTTCCCTGTCCTTTGCCACAAATCGCCAAAGGATTTGAAGCTTGAGCAAAATTCTTAGCCAGTGAAACTATGGTAGCGCTTTTTATCCCTGTTATATTTGATACTTTTTCAACGCTGTATCCGTTTAGAACAAGTTCTTTAAATGCATCAAAACCGAATTGACTATCAATATTTTCTTTGTCATATAGTGATTCCATTATAACAACGTTCGCAATGCCCAGTGCTAAAGCTGCCTCCGTGCCCGGTTTTATTGGAATCCACTCGTCGGATTTCGCTGCTGTGTTTGAAAGGCGAGGTTCAATCTGAACTACTTTTTTCCCATCAACTTTCCATGCGCTGTTAGCTTTAAACATACGCACCGGAGAACCCCATCCATCAATTATCCCACTACCGAAACTTAATATATAGTCAGCGTTTTCTGCATCAAATCCAACTTGTGCCGTCACTCCCTGCATAAGTTGCATGGTCATATTATATGAGTCTTGCATCGAAGGCATGGTCATATAATTTGGAGAGCCATATGCCGTCAAAAATCTTCTAAAAAGATTGGGCACTGTCCCCCTGTCTGAATTCACAATAGAACCAACTGTATGAGGCTCACCTTGTGCTCTAATCTCAGCAAGTTTTTCCGTTACCTCTGAAATAGCCTCATTCCATGATATCTTTTCCCATTTTCCTTCGCCTCTTTTTCCCACTCTTTTTAAAGGAGTTTTTACTCGCGTGGGACCATAAAGCAATTGAAGACCAGATAAGCCCATAACACATATTCCGCCATCATTTACTGGATGGCCTTTCATCCCCTCTATTTTAACCGCCCGGTTATCAACTTTGCGAACAGTAATCCCGCAACCACCTGGACATAGAGTACAGATCGAATTTACTTGACTGTATTCACCATCTGGCGGAACAGGTGTCCACGGCCAATTCTGTGACCATATAGATGAATCATCCGTCAGCTTCCAAGGTAAAGGTGAAATTGCCGTACCTGCGGCTCCACCAATTACAAATGACAAGAAACTTCTTCTGCCTATTTTCATCGATTCTACCCCTTAAAAATGTGTAGCTCTTAAGCTAATCGGCTTTAAAATTTATCTACTTATGGCATACAAAACATGCCTCTTTTACTGTCTTAACTCTTGCTTGATTGCCGGACTGTTTTTCATAAGGTCGCGGGAGCCAGTTTATCGGCCATGGAAGTGTCTCGACATCTGTTTTTAACTCTTTTGTAGCATGGCATTCAGCACAATCATCCATCTTCATGCGCTCCCAGGTATGCTCCTTTAAACCTGATATGTTTTTCCCCCATATATCCCGACTGTAACCTGTAATTCTGTTTTCTTCATAAACTCTAGAATGTTCGGATTCGCCAATGTGCCCGTGGCAGGTGCCGCAATCCATCTCCGCCTTTTTCACATGCGCTGCATGTGAAAAAAATACGCAGTCCGGCTGTCTTGCATATACCAGCCATGGAACCTCTCTTCCATTTGTCACATATTCCTCAACAAACTTTACCTCATTAGGATCCTCTCCCTGAACATCCTCATGGCATTCAACGCACTGCGCAAGTTTCGGAATCCCGGAGAAACTTCCATCCTCACGGAAAAAATGGCAGCTTTCACATCCCTCTTCCACAGCTTCAACATGAAGTATATGGTTAAAATCTAACGGCTGTTTTTTCTGGGAATAGAGAAGCTTTGGAAATATTACCCATCCAAATACAAGACTTGCAGCAAGACCTATAATGAAAAAAAGGATAATTGGTCCTGCGGCCCCATCAGCGGAAACTTCTTTAGCTTTATCATCTTGTGGACTCATGAAAACTCCGTCAAGCTTGGTTGATGTTTGAATGTACTGGTAAATTTGTTAATAGATTAATTAATTTTTTTTCTTTTACCTTTAGATTTCATTTTTGTCAAGTAAAATTGATGATGTTCAAAAAAATTTTGTGAGCGGCGTTGAAACTTTTGGAAGAAAGCGAACAAATTTACTCTTATCACTGGGCATAACTGTGCAAGCCCGGCAGAAAATTCACACCAAAATAAGTGAAAAGAACGGCCATAAAACCTATAATAGAAACATACGCGATTCTTTTACCATGCCATCCCCTCATCAACCTTGCATGCAATAATGTTGCATAAATAAACCAGGTAATTAAAGACCATGTTTCTTTAGGATCCCAAGACCAGTAGCTCCCCCAGGCGGAGTTGGCCCAAACAGCTCCCGTTATTATTCCAATTGACAGAAATAAAAAACCGAATGTTACCATTTGATGTGTCAAATTGTCCAGAAACGCCGGCTTGGGAAACTGTGAAAGCAAATAGCCATTTCCCTTTTTATCTCCACGCGCCAAAAGATACATCAAGCTTATGCCGAAAGCTATCGCAAAAGCAGCATAACCCAGGAAACATGTCACGACATGAGCAATAAGCCAATTGCTTTTCAGTGCTGGTATTAAAGGCTGTATTCTATCATTTATGTTGGGAGAAAGAGAAGCATAAGCTATAGAAAGAAATACTATGGGCATTGCAAATACCCCTAGTATTCGATTTTTGTAACTTCTCTCAATTAAAAGATAAATGATCGCTATAATGCAGGAAAAAAAGACCAGGGATTCATACATATTAGACAAGGGCGCATGTCCTATTCCAAGCTTATAAGATTCAACCCATCGCATAATAATGCCGGCAGCATTGCCCACAGCACCCAATAAAGTTGTCCACATTGCCAGCAAACCAGGAAACTTTTTTTTGAAGATCCATGCAACAATATATAATATTGCTGCAAACCCGTAAACAAATGTTACAATAGATAACAGATTTGAACTATCCATGATTTATGTCCTTAGGAACGTGGACGAAATAACTTCCCCAACTATGCATCATAGCTTCAGGCCACCTTTGCCCGATCTCAAATCCCAAAAATATCAAAATAGCTTGCTATTCCATCAACTTTTGTGATTTGAGATCGAACAAATTTGACCCAAATCTATGCGCCTACTTGGCAGTTTTTTCAATGAACTATGCAACGATTGAAGCCTTTGAATATCGATTTCAACTTGTGCAATATTTATAAACCTTCTGTTTTTTAACTGTGAACCAATAAAGAACGTGGACGAAACAACTTCCCCAACTATGCATCACAGCTTCAGGCCGCCTTTGCCAAATCTCAAATCCAGGCTCAAATCCCAAAAATATAGAAATAGATAAGCTATTCCATCAACTTTTGTGATCTGAGATCAAACAAATTCGACCCAAATCTGTGCGCCTACTTGGGGAAGTTATTTCGTCCACGTTCCTAACTGTAAATCGTGAACGATTACCAATTTTTGAATCAGTTTTTAAATTTCTGATGCTATAATTTTGCAAGATTCTTTGAAAAGTTTTTTACTATTGCCTGCATTCCCAACTTGTTCTTATTAGCAGTACCTGTTACTATGACATTAGTTTTATTCCCAATTTTTATAACTTCAATACATAGTCTCTGATGTGACATGAAAAAAGTAACAAAACAACCAATAATCATTACTACGAATCCTGAATAAACAACCAGAACTCCCGGATCACATGTAACCTGAAGCCCGGTATAATATCTACTATCGTAATCAGCTACCGAAAAAATAAAATCTCCTTTTCTCATCTTGTCAAAGCTGGCAAAATTCAAAGGCAGCAATATATCGATAGGACTTCCGTCTTTTCCGTTGAAAATCCCGATAAAAGTTTCACCAAGAGCAATATCTTTATAATTAAATAAATTTCTGTAATCTTTAACAACAAAAGTCCCAACACCCTCAGGAACTTCAATTGGCATCCCTATCCTCGTCTTTTTCTTATATACCATACCAGTTTTCCGGCTCATGATATTCAGCGTAATTTCCTCTGGAGGAAGCATACCATAATTTGCCTGGAATAAATTTATTCCCTTATAACGAAGTGGATCATTAACAATAATATCCTTCTGTAAAACAGATCTTCCATCTTCTATAATAGACAATGTTGAACGAAATTCTTTTGGTTCTCCTGTTTCATAAAAGCTCACACTAAAATCATCACATCGTATTGCAAAATCTAAATTATGTATTTGTTCGGTCTTTCTTAATTCAACGCTATTTACTGTTTCTCCTTCCGGAATATTGACAAATCCCTCAAATCCAAAGATAGAACCTATCAGTCCTCCGAGCAAAAGTAGAATAACGCTTAGATGTACTGTGTAAACACCCAAGCGTGTCCAGCGCCCCTTCTCAGCTAAAACACAGAATCCTTTATCTGTTTGCTCTGCCCTGTAATAACCATATTTTTTAGAAGCAGCCTTTTCGTATTTTTTTCTCAAGTCATCAAGTGGACGATTAGATGTAAATTCTTCTTTGTTAGACAGAATTCTGAATTTTGAAACATTAAATGGCAGAATTTTGACAAAGACTATCTTCCATGTTGTAGACAACCTGCTTAAAGAACAAACAATAACATTAATAGTCAACATAAGGAGCAAAATCTGAAACCACCAGGAATGGTACATATCAAAAATGTTTAAAGCTGAAAAAAAATTGTAAAAAAATTCTCCATAATTTTGGAAGTAAGCCGCAGGGCTTTGATTCTGGGGAATAACTGTTCCAATTATTGAAGTTGCAGCTAATGACAGCAAAAGAAAAACGGTAAGTCTAATAGATGCAAAAAATTTCCATAGTCTGCTGAAAAAATTTGCAGATTCATGCTCTTTCTTCATTATTTATCCTTTTGAGGAAGACAAGCGCTGAGATCTTAATGCTGCAAGATTGGTGAAAACCGCAGGCATACGCGTGGATATGTCGAGGAGTTTGCAAACCGTTATTGGTAAGGAACGTGGACGAATTAACTTCCCCAAGTAGGCGCATAGATTTGGGTCGAATTTGTTTGATCTCAGATCACAAAAGTTGATGGAATAGCTTACCTATTTCAATATTTTTGGGATTTGAGATACTTTATCCATCACTATCAAAGTGACTTATCATCCTCTATAATTAACGAATCTTTTTTAATTAAATTATCACCAGGTTCTTCTTCAAAATCATCCTCAATCAGCTCATCAATCTCATTTGATTCTTTTTCTATCTTTTTAAAAGTTTCTGGATCACTTTTCTTCTTTGTTAACAAATCAATATCATCAAACAAAAGTTCTATGGATTGTTTTTTCTCTTTGAACATTGAAATAACCGATTCAGCTATTTTATCAGCATATACACTTGGAGGATATAAATTTTTGGTTCTCAATACAAAAACTAGTGCCTTCCTGCCTTTACTTATTGCAAATTTAATAGACTTAACATCATATTTTTGCACAACAAGCAACAATGCTTCTTTATCCTCTAATACTGATAATTCTCTGATTATCAACTCTTTTTGGTCATCTTTGTTCAAAATAAGATATTTTTGCTTCATGACTTATTTTCCTCAAGCTCTCTGTTATGAAAAAATTTATATCTCTAATTGGGCATCCTTCATTTTATGGTTTACACTTCTTCAACCTTGACGGATGCCAGCTATTAGCTGTTAGCTATTAGGCAAAAACTTTATATAAAAACGTACTCTTAGGAACGTGGACGAAATAATTTCCACAAGTAGGCGCACAGATTATATTTTTTGAGACATTTTACCCTTAAAAGTGTAAACTACTTTGGGCTAATTATGAAGGATGCCCCCTAACTTCAATTTTTTTTTGGAAATCATAATAAAACAAATAAGTCAACATATAGCTAATTATCAACAATAAAAAACATTGACCTGAATTTTGCAAAATGATATTAATTTTTAATATGGAGGGATGGCCGAGTGGTTTAAGGCGGCGGTCTTGAAAACCGTTGAGTGTCAAAGCTCCGTGGGTTCAAATCCTACTCCCTCCGCCAATTTAGGATTTGGAGAGATGGCCGAGCTGGCTGAAGGCGCTCGCCTGCTAAGCGAGTGTGGGGTGAAAGCTCCACCGAGGGTTCGAATCCCTCTCTCTCCGCCATTTTTATAAAAAAATTAAAAAGGCATAAAAAAAGGAGACAGCTATTGCGGTCTCCTTTTTTATTAAGAATTTTACACTATATTCTGGAATTAATCCATTATTTCATTGTAGTTGCCTCAGCATGACTCTGCATCTTGATCTCAACCTTCTCGGTCAGACCTTCATAGTATTTGCGCAGAATAACGAGGACCTCATCGCGGCCAAAGTGATCAGGAATATCCGCACTCTCTGAAAGAGCCTTGCGTAGTTTAGTTCCGGAAAGGACTACACGATCTTCCTTGCCATGCGGACAAGTCCTAAGCGATGCCATACCGTCGCACTTGAAGCAATAAAATGTCCAGTCGATTTTTAACGGTTGGGTTAGAAGTCTTTTCCCAGGATCATCCGGCATGGGAATCTCATCAAAGATGTCCTGTGCATCAAACAGTCCATAAAAGTCACCAACACCAGCATGATCGCGACCGATAATCATACGATTGACACCATAGTTTTGACGGAAGGTAGCGTGAAGCAGGCCTTCTCTCGGCCCAGCATAACGCATGTCAAGGGGATATCCGCCCTGAACAATATGATCTTTAACAAAGTAACCGTCAATAAGCTTATTGATGCATTCGATACGGACTTCAGCCGGAATATCACCAGGTTTCAAAGATCCAACCAGAGAGTGAATGAACACACCGTCACATACTTCACAGGCAATCTTCGCCAAAAACTCATGTGAGCGATGCATCGGGTTCCTGAGCTGAAGCGCTGCAACCTTGCTCCATCCTCTTTCATCAAAAAGAGCACGTGATTGGGTTGGGGTCATATAGGTTCCGGCAAATTTTTCCGGGAAATCACCTTCACTCAACACCTTAACAGTTCCGGCCAGGTTATAATCTTTCTGGTTCATGACCATGATAACTCCGGGATGATCTTCAGGAGCAATCTTCCAGAAATTATCGCCCACAGATTCTTCGCCTTTGCCTTTGTAAACTTTTTCGCATTCCCATTTTTTATCAGACTCGGTCATCTCATATTTTTCGGTGACCTTCATGGTAGCCATGATTTCTCCAGAAGCATTCTGAAGGGCAATCTCATCACCGGCGTGGATGCTGTCGGAATCTTCTTTAGAAACAGACAAAGTCACAGGAACCGGCCAGAATGTACCGTCGGTCAGCAAAAAGTTTTCGCAAACACTCTTCCAGTCAGCCCTAGGCATAAATCCATTTAACGGGCTGAAACCGCCGATACCCATCATAATAAGATCGCCGTTCTCACGACCCGAAATGGGGATAGTTTTCAAAGTTTTTGCCTTTTCCTTCTCTGCCTCCAGATCTTTTCCATGCAGTAAGCAACAGACTAACCCTTTTCCTCCATGTGGTGGTACTAATTTCGACATAGATTTTCTCTCCTTCTCAATATTATTATTTAATTTGGTAAGGAACGTGGACGAATTAACTTCCCCAAATCTGTGCGCCTACTTGGGGAAGTTAATTCGTCCACGTTCCTAACAGAATCTTCATTCTTCTACACTTTTGTACAAACTTTGATTTAAAGTGTGAGAAGAACATTGTCAAGATAAAAGTTACGAACACTCAAGCCTTAAAAAAACGATACAAAAAAGGGGAGAGGGAAGCAAAATACTTCCCCCTTTTTTTATTTCAACTAAATACATTTATCTGTTTGCATACTCTGCATACGCCATGGCAACTGTCCTGTAAACTATATGGGCCAGCTTTGAAAATGGCAGGTATGCGAACAGGTTGAATACAAATACAAGATGTATAAAATACATAAAGTATGAAAGGTTGGCAGCACCTGCAAGCCTTGTCATCTCGGTAAACATTCCAGTCAAACCAAGACCAAGAACGAGTCCTAAAAGGTACCAATCTTTATAACTGGTTGACTGAGTGGTTTTGGCCATCCGGTTTTTTATCATCAGGGCACTACCGATAACCAGGGCTATACCACTAATATTGGCAAGCCATTTAACCGGGTTTAATTGTGAATAAGGACCATGTATCTGAAAAACGTACAATACAACAAAAAAGATATTTGTTACAATAAAAAGTCCTATAAATGAATAAAATACCATAAGATGAGCTGTAGCTCGGTCTTTGTTTTCACTGCACTCTGTAAACTTGCTGTGTTTTAATATTACGGGTAAAATGCGAACAAATGCCTGAAAAAAACCAGCAAGCTCCACTCTGCTTTTATTAGTCTTCCCTTCACGCACAGCGCTCTCATGCATGTCTTTTATAAATCTGTTAAGACCCATAGCAAAGATGGCTATGACCCACACAGTAAGCGGAACAAAAATCAAATCAACCAGCCATGAGGAAAAAAAATTAGAATGAACAATCTCTTCACCGCCGGGGCTAAAATTCATCAAACCGGTAATAAAACCCAGAACCAAAAAAATAACTACCGGAATAAGCATAAGAACAGGCAGTTTTTCCGGATCATTAACTGCTTTAGCCAGCCATTTCGGAACAGCATACTCTGAAATAGCATAAGAACGAATAGCTCCCAACACATCACCCGGATTTGCTCCACGGGGACATTGTGTTGAACAGTCACCACACTGATGACAAAGCCATATGTCCAGGTTGCTTACAAGTTTATCCTTTAGGCCCCATTGTGCAGCTATCATCTCCTTTCTTGGAAAAGGTTTATTATCCGGAGAAATAGGACAAACCACTGAACAGGTAGCGCACTGGAAGCATTTTTTCACATCACCGCCCCCAAGCCTGACAATTTCTTTAACAAAATTTACATCAGGCTCAACCAGGTACTTATCAGCCATATTAATACCTCCTATTGACTGCTGATTATTGAAGACAGGCTATGTTGAAATAGCCCGCCTTCAATTGAATTGCCAAATTATTTAGAATCCTTTGAACGGGTTCGGACCAAGCTCCACAATCATCTTCACAAAGTTATCAATCAATTCCGGCAACTTGTCATATTCGTCAATTGCAATATCAAACTGAGTCACCCTCTCTTTTTCAAGTGCCAGGGCTTCCAGAGCATCGCCTATTTTTTCCATTCTGATAGATGCTAGTTCGCTCCCTTTGACAAAATGGCATTGATAATCATCACCATGCTTGCAGCCAAGCAGGAAAGCGCCATCCATACCCTGAGCGAGTGCATCTTTAATCCAGATCACATTCACGGACCCAAGACATCGAACCGGAATAAAACGAACCTGTGATGAATACGATAGTCTGTTCATGCCGGCTATATCTAAGGCAGGCAAAGCATCATTTTCACAGACCAGACCGAGAATCCTGAAGGGCGGTTCCTCGTAATCATCTTCTGACGGAACCCCAATTGCTTTTACCATCGAACCGATGCTGTCAACATTGTAATCAGCAAATCCTATAATACGCTCCGGGCATGCACCCATGCAAGTACCACAACGTCTGCACCTTGTCGGATTCGGTTTTGGCGTTCCTTTTTCATCGTCGTCAAGCGCGCCAAACGGACATTCTTCCGTACAGCGCTTGCACTGCGTACATCTCTGGAAAAAAAAGTCAGGGAATGTCATATCGCCTGACCTTGGATGTACTGAAACACCTCTGTAAACTGATTCAATACACTGAATAGCTTTAAGGGCAGCGCCTACAGCATCTTCAACTGTTTCTTCAATCGTCATGCTTCGGCGAACGCCACCGGCAGCATAGATTCCTGTTCTCTGTGTTTCATATGGAAAGCATATGAAATTAGAGTCACAATATCCGTCAAACAGGTCTATCTCACGAAAACCAGGACCTTGTCTGTATGCAAGATTTACCACTGGATCATCAGCAGTAGCCGGAACCATACCTGTTGCCAGGACAACCATATCGGCATTAAGCTGAATCTTCTCGCCAAGAAGGGTATTATCAGCCTCAACGGCAATCATGGCGCCGCTTTGAGCTACACTGACGACATCACCCTTGGTCAAAAAGATTCCGTCTTCCTGCTGTATGCTCTTGTAAAAATTTTCCCACAGGCCAGGTGTCCTCATATGCTGGTAAATAATCTGTGCCTTGCCATCCTCAGGATAATCATCACACACATATTTTGCCTGTTTTAAAGCCACCAAGCTTGTAACAGAACCGGTAAAGTCAAAGTCACTGTCATCACCCTTCCCGGGACCCTGAATAAACACGACAGATTTGGCCTCCTTGCCATCTGACGGTCTTACAATCTTTCCTTTTGCAGCGATCTGCTCAAACTGATGGTTGGTTACGACATCGGCAATTTTGCCAAGGCCGAGATATCCAAGCTCATCGCCTTCAGGAGTATATGGCCGCCAGCCTGCCGCCAGTATTACTGCTCCGAATTTTTCACCGTTTGGATCGATTTGTAAAATATCAAGCTTACCCTTGTTGTATTCCTGATAAAGTTCAAACTGTTTTTCCACATCGAACTCTTTACCGCTCTCGTCAACCTTCAACTCCTCAGGCAGTGGAAAGGGTACGTCAAACTCAATTTTTTCTCCGGGGGTTTTCAATGTCACAACAAACTCACCCGGCTGGCCGGCAATACGAGCAACCATCGTTTTGGTCTTAATAGTAATACTAGAATTGGCCTCAGCCTCTTTGATTTTTTCTTCAATTATCGGGGGTATCAGGCCGTCATACGGATTTGCCACAGGAAGCTGTTCGCGTAGCTTGGCTGCGTAACCTCCAAGGGAAGCTTCTTTCTCAACTATGGTTACCTCATAGCCGGCCTTTGCTGCATCTAAGGCCGCAGATATACCGGCAACACCGCCGCCGATAACAAGGATTTTCCTTGTAAAGGTCTCAATCTGATAGGGCTCCGGCAGATCTATTTTTTCTACCTTAACCATTCCCATCTTAAGGTAATCTTCAGCCATCATCTGAAGGCTGTCAAAATGTATGCCGTCATCTTTCTGTTCCTCTGTTACCACAGGATACTTTGACCTGGGGTGTGACCAAACCACCTGTTCCCTGAGGTTAACCCTGTCAACAATACAGCCGTCAAACTTGAATACATCATAGTTGACCCGGCGTGAACAACCCGCAATAACAATTGTGTTGATACCTTCATCTGCTATATCTTTTTTTATAACCTCGACGCCTTCCTTTCCACAAAGAAAGGAATGCGTTTTTACGGAGACTCCCTCCTCTTCGGGCACACCACACAAACCCTTTATATCAAGTGCATCCCCAATTCCACAACCTGTGCAGATATATACACTGTATTTTTTATCCATGTATAATAACCTCCTACCTCTTCACCATGGTTTGAATAGCCTTAAGGGCCATACCGGTAGCATTCTGGTTTGATGTTACGACATCGGCCGGCTTATTGGCACATCCTGCAGCAAACATACCGCCTTTATCAAAATCATTAACAATAAAGCCATCCTCGCTGTATTGCAGGTCTTCAGTCGGAAGCTTGGTATCCGCAGTTGCTGGCTGCATACCGGTAGCCAGAACAACCATATCAACCTCTTGCTTTATCTTTTCTCCAGTCACAGCATTCTCTGCAACCACGGTGATATTTTTCGAGCCCGGATCTTCACTGACTTCTGCCACCTTGCCTTTAATTAAAAAGATATTTTCATCCTCTTTAATCTTCTTGTAAAATTTTTCATATCTCTGACCCGGAGTCCTTATATCTATATAAAAGATATAAATCTTGGCATCGGCAAATCGTTCCCTGACATATGTAGCCTGTTTCAAAGAAGCCATGCAGCATATATAAGAACAATAAGGAAGATGATTTTCATCTCTTGATCCTGCGCACTGAACAAAAGCAATACTCTCAGGCTCCTTATTGTCTGACGGCCTGAGAATTTTTCCTTTGGTAGGCCCATTTGGAGCTGCAAGTCTTTCCATCATCATATTGGTTACTATGTTATCATACTTTCCGAATCCGAGATTGTCTATCTTGGTAGCATCATATGGAACCCATCCAGTAGCCCATACAATGGCTCCAACAGTAAGATTTATTGTCTTTGCTGCCATATTAAGATCAATTGCGCTGTATTTGCATGCTTCAATGCATTTACCGCATTCCTCGCCCTTGCATACAGACGAATCTATCACATAACGCATGGGAAAAGACATCTCATTGGGCCTGTATATGGCCTTTGTTTTATCCATATTAAAATTGAACTCGTTATTCCTGTCAACAGGACACACCTCAACACAGTCGTCACAAGCTACACAATTTTCATTAACAAACCTTGGATTCAATTTTATTGAAACATTATAGCTGCCCGCTGTTCCATCAACCTTTTCTACTTCCGCCAGTGTAAAGACTTTTATTCTTGGATTGTCCTTTATCCTCCTGAAGTTAATCTCAAGCCCACAGGAAGGAGGACAGAGCTTTGGGAAATACTGGTTCAACTGTGCAACTCTTCCGCCCAAGTAAGGATTTTTTTCAACTATAAATACCTCGTACCCAACTTCGGCAGCC
Organism: Desulfobacteraceae bacterium; assembly: GCA_014237365.1. Lineage (GTDB taxonomy): Bacteria > Desulfobacterota > Desulfobacteria > Desulfobacterales > ETH-SRB1 > B13-G4. The sequence goes on from JABZFQ010000065.1 coordinate 26,210, forward strand.
TCAAGGGCAGTAGTTAACCCGCTTATCCCTCCTCCAACAACCAAAATACTTCCGCTAGCAGGGGCTGCTTTCTCTTCTGTCATGCTATCCCTCCATGCTTTTAATTTTCTATTTGGTTAAACCTAAATTGAGCGATTTTTTACTCGAACTGCACCAATCTCTTGCGCATCGAGGACTTGCGAAAAATCTCGACATATCCATTGGTATGCCTACGCTTTTCACAAACCTTGCTGCATCAAAATCTTAGCACATTTCTTCGCAAGAAAGCGTTCAACTTAGGTTAAAAACTGATAATCATCTGCATTAGCTCAATTAGTTTGATTGGTCTGATTGGTCTGATTGGTCTGATTGAACAATAAGCTTTAGACTTTCAGATAATTAATTTCACAAGGCCAGAAGGAGGAAGGCGTATTAGTTATACGTCAACGGCTGATAACACAGTGAAATTATTTATCTGAAAGTCTATAATCAAATCAAACCAGTCAAACCAATTGAACACATCTAAATTAATAAAAACCTCCAGGCATCTTGCGATGCCTGAAGGCGGGTTTTACTATACGACTATTATTTAGCCAATCTGCTATGCATCAGGAATGATCTTGATGTAATCTTTCTTCATCATTTCCCAGGTCTTGGCTTTTACATCATACTTAGAGTTAACAAAGCAGAACCAGTTTTCATCATCCTGTCCAGGATAATCAGCCTGATAGTAGAAACCAGGATAACGAGTTTCTTTACGGAACTGGATGTGACGCAGATGTGCCTCAACAGTCCAGATACGATGATCGATCTCCCAGCATCTCATCAGTTCATGGACATCACCGGCTGCCAGTTTCTCACTGTCTTCACGCATCGTCTGGAGAAGGTCCATTACTATCTCAAGCGATTTGCTGCTGAGCTGATAATATGTGGAAGTTCCAGCACCATACTCGTTGGTAGCTTTCATCAGACGAAGTGCCATGCCTGAAGGCTTGACATAGTTGGGATTAATTGTTTCGTCTGTTGTCAGTCCGCAGTGATCCAGATAAGTTCTGACTGGTTTGTAAATCAGATCTACCAGTTCCTGCGTTGACTGAGCAAGGGTCGGAGTAAAATCTGCATTATCACGGACAAGTCTTGCCATGGATTTAGCACACTGACGTCCTTCTGCATGAGCACCGGATGAAAATTTATGGCCGGAAGCCCCTACACCATCACCGGAAGTAAACAGTCCGTTAACTGTGGTCATACGGTTATATACTTTTCCCTTGTAGCCCCATTTGTATGTATCAGGCACCCAGTCAAAATCAGGTCCTGATACCCAGATGCCGCAACAGCCTGAGTGTGAACCAAGCAGATAAGGCTCTGTGGGCATAATCTCGGAATTCTTCTTTTCAGGTTCGCAGTTCTGCGCACACCACAGATTTGCCTGTCCACATGTCATATCAAGAAAATCTTCCCATGCCTCTGACTCAAGATGCTTGAGCTCTTTCTTGCTCATAGTTTCGCCGATAGCGGCAAGTGCGGTAACAGTATCCATCATAATGGGACCGCGGCCCTCTTTCATCTCAAACAGCATCAAATGGTTACGCAGACAGGTAGGTGTAATGGCAGCAGTGCCATATGGAGCATATTTTTCAAGCTCTGCCTTGGCTACATCGCCTCCTGCAAAGGCTTCTCCAAGACCATTCAGAGCTTTGGCCTTGAACAAAAGGAACCATGCGCCAACAGGTCCATAACCATCTTTAAAACGTGCCGGGGTGAAACGGTTTTCCATCATGGTAAGCTCAGCGCCAACCTTCATGCACATGGTGTATGTAGAACCGGCATTCCATACAGGATACCATGCACGGCCTTTACCTTCACCAACGGAACGTGGCTGATAAATGTTAACAGCGCCGCCGCATGCTACCATCATGGTTTTGCACTTAATAATATAGACTTTGTTTTCACGTACGGAAAAACCTACAGCACCTGCAATACGGTTTTCTTCATTAGCATCAAGAAGAAGCTCAACTATGAAAATACGCTCAAGAATATTTTCTTCCCCAAGAGCCAGCTTGGCAGCTTCAGCAACGATTCTCTTATAAGATTCGCCGTTGATCATGATCTGCCATTTACCTGTACGAACAGGTGTAGCGCCGGATTTGATTGATCCCATCTTCAGGCCTGCCTTACCGTCCAGGTTCTTTCCATCTTCTGTTTTCTTCCACATCGGAAGACCCCATTCCTCAAACAAATGGACTGAATCATCAACGTGGCAACCCAGATCATAAATAAGGTCTTCACGTACAATACCCATAAGGTCATTGCGAACCATCCGGACATAGTCTTCTATTTTGTTATCACCAATAAAAGTATTAATAGCTGAAAGGCCCTGGGCAACGGCGCCGCTACGCTCCAGAGATGCTTTGTCACAAAGCAAAACCGACGCATCGGTCCATTTTTTAATCTCGAAAGCGGTACCACAGGCAGCCATACCACCGCCTACGATCAGAATATCAACTTCTCTCTCTTCTACTTCCGGATCCCTTACGGCCTTAATTTCACCCAAAGGTTTATTTGGTAATGCCATATTTTATCCTCCTTAAAAAAAATATAATTTTTAAATTATTTTACTTTACAGATCTTGACAAATTTCAGCCTGCTTAAGTAGCTGGTGTTGGGATTGTATTACCATCTGCCTCTTCTGTAGAAAGCAGTTCGCTGTCAAGATCTTTCCCCTTGAGGTCCGGATAAGCATTGGCAGCCCCTTCAGCAGTAGTCCGAATAGGGAATTTAAAACGTTTGACAAGACCGTTTCTGAACTTGCAGGTCCACATAACGTCCTCTGTGCCGAGCATCGGCATAACACTGCTTCCAAGAGGAACAAAATCAGAGTAGCCTCTTACTTCGATTGCCTGCGTAGGACAAATTTTTACACAAGAAAAACATTCCCAACACTGATCGGGTTCCTGGTTGTACGCCTTCATTTCGTTGGGATCCAAGACCATAAGGTCGTTAGGACAAATGTACATACAGGCGGTTTTATCCCCACCCTTACAGCCGTCACATTTTTCCGTAATTACATAACTTGGCATTAATATACCTCCTAATTTCTAATTTTGCTTTGTAAGTATTTTAGTTGCTCAACAACCATTATATTTTCTTACTAGTAATTTAAGCTCTTTGCACCTCCCTTCGTAACTGTGGCCTAAAAAGTCAGTTTTTTAGCCACTTTAAATTTTTATTTCACAAAATTCAATCCTCTTTTTTTCAAACCATAAAAGAACATGCTCAAAATCACAGAGCAACGAATGACTATAAATATTTTTTAAAATCAATAAGATAGCTTATATACAAATAATTTTATTGTAATACCATTCATGTTTATGGATGTCAAGAACTTTTGGCTGAACAACTATCAAAATATATTCAAATTAAACGAATATTCTGTTCAATAACTAAAAATGTATAGTGCAATATAATTGCAACCCTATATATGTAGTACTGCATATGTTGTAGGCTCTATTAATCTGAATTTGATTCAGTTGGTCTTTTGGCAATTTATTGTTGACATGATAGAAAAAATATTACCTCTTTCAAAAAACAGGAGAAATAAATTTTATGAGTGAAAACTTTGTACCCCTATCATTAAAAGATAATTTTAGATTTAAATGCTCAGAAAGCGTGCCGTGCTTCAATGAATGCTGCAGAGACCTCAACCAGTTTTTAACTCCTTACGACATATTGCGTCTCAAAAACAACCTTGGCATACCGTCCACTCTTTTTCTGGAACGGTATGCCACCCAACACACAGGCCCTGAATCAGGCCTTCCTGTCATTACCCTTAAACCCGATTATACCTCTAAATTAAAATGTCCATTTGTTTCCAATTCCGGTTGCACTGTTTACAAGGACCGCCCATCATCATGCCGCACCTACCCTCTTGTCCGAGTTGTAGCTCGTTCCAGAAAAACAGGCCTAAATACCGAACAATACCTGTTGGTTAAAGAGCCACACTGCCAGGGATTTAAACAGGAACAAGTCAATACAATCCAGGATTGGATAAAAGAACAAGGGATCGAAATTTATAACAAAATGAATGACATGTTGATGGAAATCATCAGCCTTAAGAACCGTTTTATGCCCGGTCAATTATCTATTAAAACAGAACAATTTTTTCATATGGCATGTTATGATCAAGATACGTTCAGGTCTCATATATTTGATAAAGGCATACTGGATGACCTTGATCTTGATTCAGAAACATTAGATAATGTAAAAAATGACGATGTCGAACTTTTAAAACTGGGCATTAAGAGTATAAAAATTAAAATTTTTGGCATAGGGCTCGCTAAAAAATAACTTGGGAACGGGGACGAATTAACTTCCCCAAGTAGGCGCACAGATTTGGGGAAGTTATTTCGTCCACGTTCCTAACCTGAAATGTAACTACAGGCTTTTCCCCATGGAGATTAAAAATAAAGTAGCTTTGGTTCTTGGAGCCGTCAAAGGCATAGGTAAAAGCATAGGACTTGCTCTTGCGAACGAGGGGGTTAATGTTGCCTTAAATTATTTTGACTGGGAAGAAAGTATTGATGAATTGAAACAGGATTTTGCTGAAACAGATGTTGAACACCTTATTATAAAGACAAACTTACTTGAGACTGAAAAAGTTCAAGGACTAATAAGGAAAGTTATTGATCGCTTCGGCCGCCTTGATATTCTTATAAATAACATAGAACGTGGTGGTTGGCCCGTAGTCCATGGTAAGTATGTCCAGAAACAGTGGGATCTTGAAATGGCTACAACTCTTCGTGCCAAATGGTGGGTTTTTGATTCAGCCCTCCCCTATCTCAAAGCTTCAGAAAATGGCGTAGTTATAAATTTTTCCTCCATTGCCGGTATTACTGGCAGATCAGGGCCTGCAAGCCTTATTTTTAATGATGGATACGCAGCGGCAAACCGGGGAATATCCCTCCTCACAGAAACATGGGCACGTATTGGGGCGCCCCAGGTTCGTGTAAATGAAATAATGCTAGGAATTTTTGAAACCAGACATGGTGAAAGTACAAGAGGCTGGGAGCTGCTAAATAAAGCGCAACAAAAATCGCTAATTAATCACACACTGCTTGGACGAACAGGGACTATTGAGGATGTAGTTAATGCCGTTCTATTTGTTGTTAAGGATGCACCATTTATGACTGGAAGTGTAATTAGGATTGATGGAGGCTATACTCTTGGCGGAGAAAAAGTTCAACCGATTCCAAAAGGAGTTTTATAACCTTTTTCTTATGGATTTAGTCTTGATCCCCCAGAGAAAATATTTTACCCATTCAAAACCCAGCTTCATCAATTCCACATCATCTTTTTTTACTTTTTTTAAAATTTCATGTTTTATCTTGTATCTTTTCAAAAAGCTGCTGTTAAACAAAAAATCGCGAAAAAGGTTTATGTTATATGTAGCCATAAAAGCCATTTTCCCTTTAGGACCGCCAGGCCCTTCCCTGCCCCATGGATCAACCTGAAACAAACCCTTTAACTCAGACCATCTGATAGTCATTTTGTTATATATTACTGCATCCTGGTCATTAGCCCATGATCCTGTCGTCCACTGTTCGTGTTCGTACTGCCCAAGGCAAAAGTCAGGAGGTCTGAAAAAATGAACAAGACTTGTTTTTTTTCCAGCATCATATATAATGCCTTGTTCTACGGGAAACGTCCGGCAAGTATCCGGACGGTCTGAATAAACTAAGCAGCCTGATTCGCTTAAGAAAGGACATGTCCTTTCTTCATTCTGTGACATGCGAAGCAACACTTCAGGAAAAAAACTGGAATCGCGCATAATGATATCTGCATGTCTGTCAATAAACTTATCCGAAGTGATTCCAAGTTTATTTTTTAGTCTTACGACATCATACGGATATAAAAAAAGGTTGAGATTTCGGCAGCACTTATTAAAACAAGAAAGTTCCGGGTGGCATTGAAATGAAAAAGTATCATTTTTTTCGAGCCTTCTGCCGGCTATCTTATCAAGAGCATCTATATTTAAATTTTTCATAACTTGTTAGGTTCACGGTTTTTTTAAATGAATTTTGAAGCTCTTTCTTCGTAAGGAACGGAGACGCATTAACTTCCACAAGTAGGCGCACAGATTTGGGTCAGATTTGTTCGATTTCAGATCACAAAAGTTGATGGAATAGCCTAGCTATTTCGATATTTTTGTGATTTGAGATCGGGCAAAGCTGGCCTGAAGCTGTGATGCATAGTTGGGGAAGTTATTTCGTCCCCGTTCCTAACTATTTGGTTTCAGCCCAATTCTCTCCTACCGCCATATTAACCTTCAGTGGAACCTTAAGATCCCAGACTCCCTCCATTATATCTTTAACAAGGCTTCTGACTGCATCCAGTTCATCAGGAGGCACTTCAAAAACAATCTCATCATGTACGGAAAGCAGCATCGCAGATTTAAGCCCTCTCTCTGTAAATACAGAGTCCACAGTTATCATGGCTATCTTTATCAGATCTGCCGCGGTTCCCTGGATAGGAGTATTTATTGAGGTCCTTTCGGCAAACTCACGCAAGTTTTTATTTGAGCTGTTAATATCCGGTAGAAAACGAACACGGCCAAGCAAAGTGCTTGTCGTCTTTGTTCTTCTGGCCTCATTGATCTTCTCATCTATAAACTGCTTTACGCCGCTGTATCTTGTGAAGTAGTTATTTATATATGTCTTCGCCATTTTCCGGCTTATTCCCAGCTCTTTGGAAAGGCCATACGGACTCATACCATAAACAATGCCAAAGTTTATAACCTTGGCCTGTTGTCTCAATTCAGAAGTAATAAAAGAAGGAAATACCTGAAAAACCTCTGAGGCGGTCCGGAGATGGATATCTTCATCTTCTTTAAAAGCCTTGATAAGGATTTTATCATCTGAATAATGGGCAAGAATACGGAGTTCTATCTGAGAATAATCTGCAGCAAGTAGATGCCATCCTTTTCTTGGAATAAAAGCTTTTCTTATCTCTCTTCCTTCATCTGTGCGTATTGGAATGTTCTGGAGATTCGGTTCAGAGCTGCTAAGACGGCCAGTAGCAGTAACCGTTTGATTGTACGAAGTATGGATACGTCCTGTTTCCGGATTTGCAAGCTCTATCAAAGCATCAGCATATGTTGACTTAAGTTTTGCAAGAGTCCGGTGCCTTAATATTAAAGCAGGAAGTTCGTGCTGCTCTGCAAGAACTTCAAGAACATCTACATCAGTTGAATAACCTGTCTTCTTTTTTGTTTTCTTTTGCACCGGCAATTTTAATTTTGCAAAAAGTATTTTGCCCAGTTGCTGTGAAGATCTGATGTTAAATTCTTCCCCTGCGATTGAATATATACTGCTTTCAAGCTGATCAAGCTGATTTTCAAATAATTTTGAAAGAACCATCAGCTTTTCTCTATCAACATTAATTCCCGTCATTTCCATTTTCATAAGGACAGGTACAAGGGGCATTTCTACTTTTTCAAAAAGTTCTTTAAGTCCCATATCTTTCAACATGGGCATAAGTATATTGTAAGCCATAAGCGTAATATCAGCATCCTCGCAGGCATACGGCACAGCCTTTTCAAGGGGAACCTTTGAAAAACAGGAAGCCTTTTTACCTTTACCTGCAACTTCCTCGTACGAGATCGTCTTGTGATCAAGAAAATCAAGAGCAATCTGGTCAAGATTGTGAGCACGCTTCGAAGGGTTAATCAGGTAAGATGCCAGCATGGTATCAAATATTACTCCAGAAAGATTTATTCCATGACGAGAAAGAACAATCCAGTCATATTTTATGTTCTGGCCTATTTTTTTTATTTTATGATTTTCAAGTACCGGTTTAAGCCTCTTCAAAACTTCATCCAGCTTAAGCTGTTTTGGTGCGTCTTTATATTCATGAGCACACGGAATGTAAAAAGCCTCATCAGCCTTTACAGAAAAAGACAAACCCACAAGATCTGCCGCCATTGGATCTTTAGAGGTAGTTTCAGTATCAAGAGCAAATAAACCTGAAGCCTCTAGAATCATAACCAAATCGGAAAGCTCATCAATACTCAATACTGCCTTGTATTTCTTGTTTGATAAATCCGTCCGTTTTATAACAGACTGCTGCAACTGCCTGAATTCCAGTTTTTTAAAGAGTCCGGAGAGAACAGCACTGTCTGGAGCTCTGTATTTAAAGTCTTCAGGTGTAAAGGACAAGGGTACGTTATCATTTATTCTAACAAGTTCTCTGCTCAATAATGCCTGTTCTTTATAGCGAACAAGATTTTCATGCTGCTTTTTCTTCTTTATGGCATCAACCTGCTCATATAAAAGCTCAATGCTTCCGAAAGTCTTTATCAAAGAAACCGCTGTCTTTGGCCCGATTCCCGGTACGCCGGGAATATTATCGGCAGAATCACCGGAAAGACCCATAACATCAACCATCTGGGCAGGTTCAAGTCCATATGTGTTTTTAATAAAATCACTATCAATTGTCTTTTCCTTCATGGGATCCCAGACAATAGAGTTTTTTGTAACAAGCTGCATGAAATCTTTATCGCCGGTAACCATAATTACAGAAAATCCTGCATCCTCCGCCTTGCGCGCAAGTGTGCCTATGAGATCGTCGGCTTCGTAGCCCGACATTTCAACAACCGGTATGTTAAAGCCTTTTGTTATATCCTTTATATATGGAATTTGAATTGATAGATCTTCAGGCATGGGAGGACGGTTGGCTTTATATGCGTCAAACATTTCATGTCTAAAAGTAGGGCCTTTTACGTCAAAAAACATTCCTGCGTATTCAGGATTACGATCTTCTATTAGTTTTAAAAGCATTTTTGTAAAACCCAAAACAGCATTTGTTGGAAAACCCTTTGAATTGGAAAGTCCCCGAATTGCATGATATGCACGATAAATATACGCGCTGCCGTCTATCAGGTATATTGTTTTATCTTTATACATAAGAATTCAGGTTGCAGTTTATAGGTTTTATTGATATCTATTTTTGTAGTGGTTTTTTGGTTGCTTATTTGTTTAACAGAAAATTTTGTTTGTTAGGAATAGGGACGAAACAACTTCCCCAAGTAGGCGCATAGATTTGGGTCAAATTTGTTCGATCTCAAATCATAAAAGTTGATGTAATAGATAGCTATTTCGATACTTTTGTGATTTGAGATCGGGCAAAGGTGGCCTGAATCTTTGATGCATAGTTGGGGAAGTTATTTCGTCCCTGTTCCTTATTATCACTAATGGACTAAAACAACAAGACAGCTTAGGGAACATATATGAAAAAAGGCAAGATAATCACTGAAAACAGTGAAATAAAACATATTCTGACAGATTCAAAAACCATAGCGGTTTTAGGTTTGAGCCCTAAACCGGAAAGAGACTCCCACATTGTTGCCAAGTATCTTAAAAAACAAGGCTATAAAATTATTCCAGTACGACCCAAGCAAAAGGAGATTCTTGGAGAAAAAGCATATTCATCAATAGAAGATATTAAGGAGCCTGTAGATATTGTTAATGTATTTAGAAATTCCTCTCAGATAATGCCGCACGCACATGAAGCTATTCGAATCAAGCCAAAAGTTTTCTGGATGCAGCTTAATATAGAAAATCATGACGCTGCAGAATTACTGACAAAAGCAGGTATAGATGTTGTAATGAACCATTGCATAAGTGTGGAACATGGCAGACTCTTCAACTAAATTGAAATACCGGGAAAGACGACTCCGATCAAAGCCAACAAACTGCCATTGCTGCGGCAATAAAGCCCCCTTCTACTGGACATGCAGATGCGGCTTTGCAATTTGTCAGGACTGCATGTATGAAAATGTCTGGGGAATGTCATGTAATGGAATAACCTGGCAATGCCCTGACTGCGGTGGACAGAATAATTTCGGGAATCAATAACAGTAACAAGGAGTTACGGTTGTCAGTTCACAGTTCACAGTTTTTTCAATGAACTATGCAAAGATTGAAGCATTCCTAAATCTTCAAAAGAGGACCCCATAATTCTCCTCTACCTTCTGTTTTTTTCAACCGTGAACCGTTACCTCAATAACTATGTTCTTTGCCGGGGAATTTACCCGCCTGTACTTCCTCCACATATTGTTTTATCCCTTTTTTAGCTTCATCAACAATTTTGGCGTATTGCTTAACAAATTTCGGGATATGTTTTTCATTTAATCCAAGGAGATCGTGAAGAACAAGGATCTGCCCGTCACAATGCGGGCCTGCACCAATCCCGATGGTCGGAATTGTCAGGGCTTTTGTTATCTTTTCAGAAATTTCAGATGGAATTCCTTCTAAAACAACAGAGAATGCTCCTGCTGCTTCTACTTTAAGAGCATCTGACATCAGCCGTTCTTCATCACGCTGAACCTTGTAGCCTCCCATTTGATGAACAGACTGAGGGGTAAGTCCGATATGAGCCATTACTAGAATCCCTACCTCTGATATTGCTTTAATTATCTCACTGACCGCTGCGCCTCCTTCAAGTTTAACAGCTGCTGCTCCAGCTTCTTTAAGAAACCTTCCTGCATTGGCAATTGCATGCTCCTTGCCTGGCTGGTAAGACATAAAAGGCATATCGCCTATAATCATCGCGTTCCGGACGGCTTTGGATACAATACGGGTATGATAAACCATCTCATCCATTGTAACAGGCAGTGTGCTTGATTCTCCCTGAACCACCATTCCCAATGAATCTCCCACAAGTATCAGGTGCACTCCAGACTCATCAACCATCCTGGCAAATGGAAAGTCATAGGCTGTAAGGGCAACAATTTTTTCACCCTTTTCCTTCATTCTATACAAAGTTTTGATTGTAACCTGTGATTGCATGGTATTATCCTCTTAACTTAGGAACGTGGACGAAATAACTTCTCCAACTATTGATGCATAGTTGGGGAAGTTAATTCGTCCACGTTCCTTATCTCATCCTTCGGACGGATCAAAAAAACGGGCGGATCAATTGAGCCGCCCGGCTAATTGTTTTCTCCGATATTAAGCTATGCGGCAGGATCCGGGCCACTCGGACCCGGATTCCCGGCTGCTATGGTTAGGGTGTGCAATCAAGCGTCAGGCCATTGCCAGCCATTCCTTCAAACAGCCACTGGTTGATGAAGCCCGTCTGTCGTCCTTGCCGTTTCCCACAATCTTCCGGTCCGTTCATGTCATCGTCCGAGGTGGATTATAATGACGCATAATTGTCTTGTTTGAGTTGCTGCCTTCCATCCTGTTGGAACAACCCAGTAAGCAAGTTACAAAAACGCAAATACGGTCCCCACAAATATTTCGTATATATCACAACGTATGGGACCATCCCTAAATTGCCAATATCAAATAGTTGCACTATGAATTTTTCTTTGACAGGCCAGCAAAATTCCTCTATATTATTATAACGGTTCACGGTTTACAGTTAACGGTTGATGAAAACATAAAGTAACTACTCAGGTTAATAGGCTAAAAGTAGAAGGCTTTTAGGGAAAAAACTCATAGAAACCAATATGTTATTAAAGCAGCCAGAAATTTTGTCCTAAACATAGAAAATAACGTTCAGGAATCATCTCTTTCCTTCAGCCTATAGCCTTCAGTCTAAACGCCTGAGTAGTTGCCATGCTTCAATCATTACAAAATTCATTAAAAAACTGTGAACCGTAAACCGTAAACCGTACAACTTAAGTTATTAACCATGTATAAAGAAAATAACAATTTAAAGGAACAGATTATTCAGCAAACTGAAATATCAGGTACAGATACAATAAACTCTCTTGGTCTGTGCCTCGGAGCTTCCACCGTATCCATTGTCCACATAGCAATAAAAAAGTCTGAGAGCAAGCCAAGAATTGTCAAATCTTCACTTCACACCCACGAAGGAGATCCAAAGCAAACTCTGCTTGCCGCACTAAAAAACTTCGACTTAAAATCATTTGACAGGATTGCCGCAACCGGCAGAAAATTCCGCAAATTTGTAAACCTTTCATCCATACCCGAACCAGAAGCTGTTGAATTAGCATATGAATTTGTCAAACCCGATGGCATCTCATGCCCGGCAATTGTCTCCGCTGGTGGAGAGACATTTATGGTATATGTTTTAAACAGGCTGGGACAAATATCAAATGTGGTGACAGGCAACAAGTGTGCATCCGGGACAGGTGAATTCCTCCTTCAACAGCTTCGCAGAATGAATGTATCAATGGAAGAGGCTGCCCGGTGGGCTGCTACAGAAAATCCGCATCATGTTTCCGGGCGATGTTCTGTCTTCTGCAAGTCAGACTGCACTCATGCAACAAACAAAGGCGTCCCGAAATCCAGGGTTACTGCCGGCCTCTGTAAAATGATGGCAAATAAAATTCTGGAGCTTCTGAAAAAGGTTGAAAGACAAAATATCATGATCACCGGCGGAACAGCTCGCAACAGGATGATGATTGAATATTTGCATAAGGAGATTCCGGGTCTCATAGTTCCGGAGGAAGCGCCATATTTTGAAGCCATGGGTGCCGCACTCTGGGCACTTAACAATGAAACCGCCCCTTTTGCCGGAATAGCAAATCTTTTTAAAAAAGAAATTACATCATTTGATACACTTTCTCCACTCCTCAATTACAAGGAAATGGTAGAATTCAAGACAACTGAGGTGGGAAATATAAAACAGGGTGATGTTTGCATACTGGGCCTTGATGTTGGCTCCACCACCACCAAGGCCGTTCTTCTGCGAAAAGAAGACAACTCTATGCTTGCATCTGTATATCTGCGTACGAATGGCGACCCTGTTGGTGCTTCCCGGAATTGTTATCGAAATATTCTAGACCGGATAAAAGAAAAAATAGATCCTGATGAAATATCAATTACGGGGCTGGGTGTCTGCGGTTCCGGCCGTCAAATAGCGGGTCTTCATGCCTTAACTAAAGGTGTAATCAATGAAATAATCGCCCATGCAACTGCTGCCGTATATTTTGATTGCAAGGTAGATACCATATTTGAAATTGGAGGACAAGATGCCAAATACACTTATATAACAAACGCTGTGCCCTCTGATTATGCAATGAACGAAGCATGTTCAGCCGGAACAGGGTCTTTTCTTGAAGAATCTGCATATGAAACCCTGGGCGTAAAAATGGATGATATTGCAGATATCGCCCTTAAGGGGAAAAATCCTCCCAATTTCAATGATCAGTGCGCCGCATTTATCTCCTCTGACATAAAAAATGCCATTCACGAAGGAGTAAAACACGAAGATATTGTAGCCGGGCTGGTTTATTCCATCTGCATGAATTATTCAAACAGAGTAAAAGGCAATAAACCGGTTGGAGAAAAGGTCTTTATGCAGGGAGGCGTCTGCTACAACAAAGCGATTCCGTTTGCCATGGCCGCACTTGTGGGCAAGCCGATAATCGTTCCGCCGGAACCCGGCCTTATGGGAGCTTTTGGCGTTGCCCTTGAGATCAAAAAAAGAATTGAAACAGGATTAATGGCAGAAAAGGACTTTAACCTTGGGACACTTGCAGATAGAGAGGTAGTGTATGGAAAATCTTTTATTTGCAAAGGCGGCAAGGAGAAATGCGACCGGCGCTGCGAAATAGCAATGATCGGGCTTGAAGGCAAAAAATATCCATTTGGAGGAGCATGCAACAGGTATTACAACTTACGGCAAAAAATAAAATACAATGTAGAAAAGCTGGATCTGGTGCGGATCAGGCAAAAACTGATATTTGAAAAGTACGGCGCAAAACTGCCTGAGGAAAGCAAAAAAAAATGCAGAGGAAGAATCGGAATAAACAGAAGTTTTATGGTCAACACCTTTTATCCTCTTTACTCCACTTTTTTTACCGAACTGGGCTTCGAGCCTGTAATGCCGGCTTCAATTTCAAAGCAAGGAATTGATCGGAAAAACACATCTTTCTGCTTCCCTGCTGAACTGTCTCATGGCTTTTTTTACTCCCTGATTACTATGGAAAATCCTCCTGATTTCATATTCCTGCCTCATTTTAAAGCAGTTCATGTTCCAAATGGTCATTCAAGCTCGCAGGTCTGTCCTTTTGTTCAAGGTGAAACATATTATCTTCAAGTAACATTTAGTGAAAAACTCGAAGAGCTTAAAAGAAAAGGAATAAAAGTACTTTCTCCTATTATAAATTTAACAAAAGGTCTGGAAAACGCCAGGGCCCCCCTAATCGAAACCGCTAAAAAGATGGGAATCAGCCTGAAGGAAGCTGATAAGGCTTTTAAAAAGGCCCTGCAACAACAGATTGAATGCATGAATGAAATGAAGGAGATTGGGAAGAAAGCGCTTGAAAAACTTGAATCTGAACCTGAAAAAACCGGAGTAGTTATATTTGGCAGATCATACAACGGGTTTGTTAAAGAAGCCCACATGGGTATTCCCAACAAACTGGCATCAAGGGGGGTTCTCGTAATACCGTTTGATTTTCTTCCTTTTGATAATGAAAAGACAAAGCGCCATATGTACTGGGGAATGGGGCAACTTATACTCAAGGCCGGTAAGTTTGTAAAAAGGCACCCCCAACTGTTCGGCGTTTATATTACCAACTTTTCATGCGGTCCTGACTCGTTTATAGTTGGATATTTCAGGAATTGCATGGGCCGAAAGCCCTCCCTGACCCTTGAACTTGACAGCCATACTGCAGATGCAGGTCTTGAAACCAGGATAGAAGCTTTTCTCGATATAGTATCAGCATACAGGCAGCTTATGGCAAATAAAATGATTACAATAAAGAAAAGCTCCTTTACCCAAGCCCGCCTCATAATTGAAGACAGTGTTGCAAAAGTAGTAACATCTTCCGGCAAAAAAATTCCGCTGACTGACCCGCGTGTAACTCTTTTAATACCTTCTATGGGCAAGATAGCCTCTGAATCGCTTGCAGCTATATTTCGCGGAAGAGGTATTAAAACAATAACCCATCCTCCTTCTGATGAATCAGTGCTTAAACTTGGCCGCGCAAACACATCCTGCAAAGAATGCCTGCCGCTAATTCTCACTACAGGAACTCTGCTCAATTACATCCGCAACAAAAAGCAGAATGGTGAAGTGCTCGTGTACTTTATGCCAACAGGTTCCGGACCGTGCCGGTTCGGCCAGTACCAAATATTTATGGAAGATCTGGTAAAAAGACTTGAACTTCCGGATGTCGCTATGCTTTCGTTATCTTCAGAAAACGCATACGCAGGCATGGGCGGCAATTTTCAGCTTCACGCCTGGAGTGCTATATTGGTATCTGATGTAATGGAAGATATCAGATCCATGATGCTGGCTAATGCAACAGACACGAAAGTAGCTATTAAAATATTCAATGAGGAGTGGCAACAGATATTGGCAAAATTGGAGACAGGAGACTTCTCCAGGCTTGAAAAACAACTTTCCATAACTGCCAAACGGTTCAGCCGGATTCCATTAAAGCGGCCAGTAGAAGAAGTGCCTATTATCTCGCTTTCAGGTGAAATATTTGTCAGAAGAGATGATATTTCTCGTCAATATTTGACTGAACGCCTTGCAGAAGGAGGGTTTGCAGCGATATGTACGCCGGTGGCAGAGTGGATTTTATATGCTGACTATATTCTGAAAAATAATTATTCAGACCACAAAATGTCTAAATTGGAACAGTTGGAGTTCATGATCAAAAAGAAATTCATGTCAAAATATGAAAAGCGTATCAAATCAATACTGTCGCGTTCAGGGCTTGTTCACGCAGAGCCGCTCGATATGAAATCAATAATTAACAGCGCCTCGCCTTATATTTCTCCATATCTGGCCGGTGAAGCCATTTTGACGGTGGGCGGCGCTCTTACCGAAGTTGCATCCCATGTCTGTGGAGTAATAGCCGTAGGTCCTTTTGGCTGTATGCCCAACCGCCTTTCAGAGTCTATTCTTAACGTCACTATGAACCGTGAAGGAAAGCTTGCAACTGATTCTAAAAATAAACAACTCCGGCATATACTCACAGATATAGAAGACCTGCCGTTTCTGGCTATAGAAAGTGACGGCTCCCCTTTCCCCCAGGTAATAAATGCAAAACTGGAAACCTTCTGCATTCGATCTGAACGCCTGCATAACAGAATGCTTGAAGCAAACAGAAAATAAGGAACATTAATACGTCCCATATCTGCCCAACCTTCTATCGCCCCTGTTCCTTGTACTCCCTAAATCCTGCAATCAATTCATTGAAACTTTTAGGCTGATATTTATCAAAACCTTCTTCATCCACAAAAATATAATCATACTTGATTTCTGATTGTGCTTTGTTGATATCAACACACCACTGTTTTAACCTTTCCATTTTCAAAGGCACATCAAGGTCTTCCAGCCCTTTGGTTTCAACAATAAAGATTTCTTTTTTTGATTTCTTGACGATAAAATCAGGGTAATAGTTGGATATCTCGCCCTTTGCGTTGACGTAATCAATCTTGAAGTGAACCGCCATATAGTTTTTCACATAGGAAATGAGATCGTCACAGTCTTCAAGAAAGGCGGTAAACTGTAATTCCAGATTACTGTCACCGATAATTTTATTAAAAATACTTTTCTTCGGTATGATATATCTCTGCTCTTTAACGACAAATGGGCGTGTTTTCCTCAACTTAATCGTATCATGGATCTTTGCGTCTCCCCTGTCCTGCACAGTTAAAACGTTAATCTGCTTTTTGAATGTTTCAACCAGAGTTTTGCTTGCTTCCAGTTCGGACAGATTCCGCAAGGTGCTCAGGCTGTCAAGATCAACCGGTTTTTCAAATAACTCATCCTGAATAAAATATTTTACTTTTCCGTACAGCACATCATAGCCGCTGACCAGTCTTAAATCTTTCATAATAACCCGGGTGAAATAGCCCACTACAGAGCGATAGTCGGTAACCGCTCCTGAATCCAGAATGGTTATATGGTTGATCTCGCCTGTAGTTATATCCTTAAATACAATCTCACTCTGTTCTTCGATGCTGAAGGTCTTGTATTCTACTTTTTTATAGCCAAAATGCCCGGTGTCCAGACTGCTGAAATTCTTGTGCTCCCGATACACCCTCGGGGTTAATACCGGAATCTCAATATCAAGATTGTCGATATCTTTTTTTGTATTTTCATTATCAATTTCAACGATAATCGGGGTTTTTGGCTGCGTACCTTCGCCCATTGCCTTGTGCTCAAGCTCAACACCTTCGGACTGGATGGACTCCACAAAATCCATAAAAGCATCGGTTCCCACAACGCTGACGTATTCCTCCGCGTCATAGCCGGAATACATTTTTCGCAAGCCCCGGCCCAAAGTCTGTTCCGGTAAAATATTACTTTTGGCAGAATAGGGACACAATCCCACAATAGTGGTCACGTTTTTCACATCCCATCCCTCTTTGAGCATCATCACTGAGACAATGGCCTTAAAAGGGCTGTCCCAGCTATCAATCTCATTGGACTGTTTGCGCAGCTTTTCCAGATCCTCCTTCTTCTTGCCGCTTGCCGCCTCGCTGATCTCACCGTTGTTTTTCGTGTGAATCACCAGCACCGCATCTTTAAAATCAGGATAGGTCGCTTCCAGATATTCAGCCACATCATCACAATTTCTGGTATCGTCAGTCATTACAAAGAGAATGGCTTTTTTGTCCAGTTTTTCATGTTCTTTATATGCTTTACGCCATTCCTCAACACCCAGATTCAGGTAATCGGCATATTTTTCCGTATATTTTGAACTTTGCCGCTCACTGAGTTTGGCGCGGCTTGCGGAATCGGGCAGCACCGGATGTTTAACCACATTTTGCGAAATGGCTTCTACCAAAGGATAAGGAACGTGGACAAAATAACTTCACCAACTATGCATCACAGCTTCAGGCCGCCTTTGTCCGATCTCAAATCCCAAAAATATTGAAATAGCTCGCTATTCCTTCAACTTTTGTGATCTGAGATCGAACAAATTCGACCCAAATCTGTGCGCCTACTTGGGGAAGTTAATTCGTCCACGCTTGCAGGGAGAGAAACTTGTCCTTGTGTGTTAGCCGATTATGAATATCCTCAATCGACTTGAACCACGCCATTTTGGGATCATGAATATGGTGCGCCTCGTCATTCAGCACCACCAGTTCATCAATATCGCGGACAATATCCCCAAGATCGACTTTAGAATCCGTGGTAGCGCCTGTGGGACGCTTGCCCAGAAAATAATCCATCGTATCTTCATCAGCAGCAGACGGCTCAACATTATTACCGGAATAGACACGGAGCTCTCTCGGGATGTTTTTGATACAATGCCATTCATATAGTGGGTTCAGAAAGTACGACCACAATATGTTGTGGCAGTAAAGTTTGAGACTTAAATACCGACAGGAAATTTCGCTATAAAATCAACATGCTATGATCCCGAGAGTTCTCGACACGGTGAATATTGGTTAAAAATATATTGCCGGTCTTGCGGATAACATTAACCTCATCCTGAATATGCAGGGTCAATTGAAAATCATCGCGCCAGTTATGTCCTTCAAAATTGCCTGAATATCCATTGGGCGGCAGCACCGGATCTTTAAAAAATATCCGCAACCCGTCAAAATCTGTTCTGATCCGATCCAGCACAATGATATTAGGCGTAATCAGCAGAAAGTTACGCGCCAGGTCCGAATCCGGCTCATAAAGTTTGTGAAAATAAGACCACGCCAGAACCAGGCTCATCACCTTGGTTTTGCCTGTACCGGTTGCCATCTTGATGACAAAGCGCCGCCATGATTCATCAAACATTCCGGCAGACACCGCTCCGGATGAATCAAAACGGAGCAGATCATATTTGTCCTTCACCTTAACTGCATCGTAAAGATAGATGATGCTTTCAACCGCCTCTTGCTGGGCAAAGTAATATTGAAACTTTGCCATCGCGCCGCCAGCTTTCGGCAGCATATGCTCTTGATTAAACCACCAGCTCAGCAAGGCGATACTGGTACCTGCCGCGCCTTCATAGCTATTGTCCCGCCATGCCTTTACCTTTTTACGCAGTTCATGCACCAGAGGCGGCAACAGCTTTTCATAGCTTGACTCCCGTAGGGCTTCATCCGCGGGAAACCAGCGGACATCAGGCTCAAGTATTCTGTGAGGGGAGGATTGATAAACAGCGCATTCAGATTTTCCAGATTGGACAGACAAACCAGTTGTGATACATTGGCATAATCACGAATATTTCCTTTCTTATCCGGATTTGCGTCCCGCCACTGTCCTGCAGTCATACCAAACAATGCCATATTCAAAATATCTGCTTCAGATGCATAAACAAGATTAATCTGCCGGCTTGTCAGCTCCGGCGGAATGAGATTCTCTTTGATGGCATCGGTATGAATCCGGTAGTTAATTTTAGCCAGGTTCCGTTTGATATCCCATCCAAGCTGCTTTTGTTCTTCATCTTTAAGCCGCTGGAATTCCTTGATGAGATACAGCTTGAATTCGACCGAAATCCATGATGCAAACTCAAACGCAATATCTTTATGAGTGTATGTTCCGCCATATCTGCCTGGTTTTGCAATAATGCCGATGGCATTCGTTTTTTGAACCCATTGTTTTACAGTAAGCACAAAGCCATTTGAACCGCTTTGATTTTTAAT
The DNA here is from genome assembly GCA_014237365.1 of Desulfobacteraceae bacterium. GTDB lineage: Bacteria > Desulfobacterota > Desulfobacteria > Desulfobacterales > ETH-SRB1 > B13-G4. The sequence goes on from JABZFQ010000065.1 coordinate 45,772, forward strand.
GTTACGGAATTCAGTAACATTAAAATCAGGATTATAAATTTTTTCCCAAAATCCCATAAATTCAACTGTAAATCGGGTGCTAAGCCAATGAGAAATAATTAATCCTGTTGTTTCAGAGTTCTTATATTTTGCTATATCGGTAATGCAAATATAATCTTCTTCGTTTTGTGAGTAGAGGGAAATCTCTTTTTCCAACACTTTGATTTTTTTCATTGTCTTTTCCCTCCCACCGTCACTTCCACTATCTTCATGGTGTCATTGCCAAAGATGTCCACCACCTTTACTGCGATCTTGCGCCGCCCAAGAGGACATTCCCGGAACACACTTTTGAACTCCAGGGACCGGTCTTTTTTTGTGCGAAAGGACTGCCACTCGTTTTCAAACACATAATCGCCAGTCCAGACTTCTTCAAATCCCCCCTCGCTCTCCACGCGCACTATCTCCCGCTTGGATTCAAAGTCAAAATCCACGGCCCAGTAATCGATCCAGTCTGTCCAATTCTGCGTCAACACCTCGCGGCCGACAATACCGTTTTTGTCTTTGCTTATCTTGATCACCTGCCCCTTGTCCACAATCACCTTGCTCTTGCTTTTCTTCAGGCTTTCATCTGCGCCCTTGGCATCTTGGGAATAAAAGACGGAAAAATCGGTCAATTCCACGGCAACGCTGTTCTTTTTAAAATGCGGCTTGATCTCAATAAACGAAACATCATGAAACACAACCTGATTCTTCTCCACTGCCCGCTTGTCAAACACATCTCGTGGAATATATTTCATTGCCAGATCAATCCCCTTGGTCTTGGCTTCGTCCAGAATGTTAGGAAACAGCCCCATTTCAAACTCAAAGCCGAGAATATCCACTCGGGTAATATGCTTTTGACGGCATTCCAGAATGATCTCTTCTACAAACAAACGAGTGACAGGCAGATTAACCGGACCCACCGCTACCAGCCGCCCGGCCTTTTTGCCCTGAAAGGTCTTGAACTGGTTGACCGCTTCTGCACGGTAGGCGTGGAGAATGAGATTGAGGAAATCTTTTTCTTTGGCTTCCAGTTGTTTCTGCTTTTCCTGTTCCCTGAGATTGGGGTTGACGCCGATATAATGCTGGCGTTCGTATTTTCCCAGGTTAAGAATTTCAAAAGCACGCCAGGATTTGTTTTCTTTTTTGAGCTGCCGTTGCACCCCGATTATACGCTTTCTGGTAGTATGGATGGCGAATTTTCCGAGATCGGAGCCGATCCATTTGCGGTTCAGTTTTTCGGCCACGGCAAGAGTGGTGCCGGAACCGCAGAAGAAGTCTGCGATGAGGTCGTTTTCGTTGGAGGAGGCTTCGATAAATCTATAAATCAACTCTTCGGGTTTCTGGGTATCATATCCAAGCCTATCGTTCGAACTAGTCGTTAGCGCTCGCATTTCCCAAACATCGTCGACAGCCTTACCATCTACCAAAACATCTTTCAAATATCTTTTTACTGTATTTCTGCCATCTGCCCATACAAATTGCCCGACATCATCCTTTTTGATGCTTTGCTTTCTGTTCTTTATATACTTGTCCATCAAGTCTACTAAATAGGTTTTATTACCTCCTATCAATGCATAATCACCCTTCGCATCACAATTAATTGTTAGCTCTCGAAGTTCTTGCAAAGAGTATTCAGGTACCCATGATTCATACGCACCTTTATAAGTCCAGTTTTCTTGGCTTTTCGTATAGTAGTAGATAGTGTCGTGCTTTCTGCTGAATTGTTTGTTATCAGCACGCCGCCAACCGCTATAACTCCATATCAGATCATTTCTGAATTGATTTTTCCCAAACACTTCATCAAGAATGTTTTTTAAATATGAGCTAACCCGCCAGTCACAATGCACATAAATACTTCCATCCTCCGTCAGCAGATCCCGCATCAGCACCAACCGCTCATAGATCATAGCAATAAACGAATCCGCCCCTTTGCCCCAGGTATCTCTATAGGCCAGTTCTTCCAGTATGCCCGGCTTTTTGGTCAGTGTTTCGCCACCGATCTCAATATCCATTGAAAAATCAGCGCCCACATCAAACGGCGGGTCGATATAGATCAGCTTGACACCACCCTGAGCCTCGATTTCTTCCCTTAGCGACCCGTTTTTCAGCGAAGATAGAATCAGCTTGTTATCGCCCCAGATCAGTTTGTTGTTCCAGCCTTTGATTTGCCGACCGGACTGCTGGTCAAACAAACCCATCTGTATTCTGACGGCTTCTTCCGCCCGGGGCTCGTCAACTTGCTCGATCACTTGAAACGGTAACACCACATTACAAACCTCATTGGTCTTGCCGCTCCAAACCAGCTCCACCTCCCGCTTGTCTTCAAACAAAAGAAACCTGTATTTTTCCGGAAGATATTTCCCTCGTTCAAGATATTTCGTTATATCCCGAATTTCATTGTCAGTCAGTTTCATTTAATCATCTCCGGCATTTCAACTTCTTTCACTTCGCTGAACCATAGCCAATAAAATCAATTTTCGATTTTCGATAGTGTAAATAAGAGCTTCGCAATTTATATTCATCAATAATTAAATCTAAACCTTCTTTTCGCACTTCTGCATTTGAAGATGTTAAAGAGATAATCTAAAGCCTACATTTGACTGAATTGGTTCTGTAAAACTCTGCAACAATAATATTTCAATTAAGCGGCCCGTTTCACTGGCGCTACGTTGCCGCGCCGGAGTAAAAACGGAAGTTAGAATTAATTGCTATCACATACCATCTGGCAAGAAAAAACCTTTGGTGAAAACACTTAAAGTATCCTTTTCATCAGCCTGATGATCAATTATCAATTCCAAAATAGGCGGACTCTGATACTGTTTCTTCTCAGGCAGCCAAAGATTATGTATCACAACTGGAATTTGGTCATTTACATTAGTGGAAAAACGGTTAAATTCTTTTGTTCCTTTTACTCGTGCATAACCAGTTATCAAGCCCAAATTGGACTTAAATACTAAGGGGAAATGTTCTGCGATGGGTGGCAC
>JABZFQ010000244.1 GCA_014237365.1 Desulfobacteraceae bacterium
ATGGTTCCCTATTATGTGATACAATTCGTTTTCAAATAACGTAGGGGCAACGCCTGTGGTTGCCCTTCCGCCCTGTGGTTGCATATTATCAGGGCAGGCACAGGGGCCTGCCCCTACGGAATATTGCCGAATACATTGGGCCGGATTTTCCGGAGGTTCGAATCGTTTTGCACATTCCACCAATATCTCGCATATATCACAGAGAGGGGAACCATCCTCGAAAATCAATAACTTTGTTCTATTTTGGTTACACTCAAATAACTTCCTCAAGTAGGCGCATAGATTTGGGTCGAATTTGTTTGATCTCAGATCACAAAAGTTGATGGAATAGCTTACCTATTTCAATATTTTTGGGGTTTGAGATCGAACAAAGGCGGCCTGAATCTGTGATGCATAGTTGGGGAAGTTATTTCGTCCACGTTCCTTTATGTGCCAGGCAAAAAAACGAACTTCCAGTCACCATATGTTTTAGCTTTTTCAAAATCAAAGTATTCTGAAGGAAAATTTCCGGCTTTGATGGGCTTCTTTTTACTTCTACTAAACACACCTTTAATACCTCCCTTAGAATTACGGACAAAAGCCCATTTCCCATCTTCAGTCATGGGGTCTAAATAAATTTTCCTGATATGTTTACGGATAGCTAAATATCGTTCATCCTTTATAAGGGATTGCAAACTCCGTGGATAAGCGGAAATTCTCCCAGCAGGAGCACTTTTATAATATGATTCTATCGCTCGCCTAATTTTATCACCCCTAAATATGAGCTCCTTTTCACGTTCTCTTTGGACGACTGTACTCCAGTATTTACTGGCAGCAGTCAAGGAAATGCTTAAAATTACGACTATAATTAAAGCACCAAGATATGTAAAACCCTGACCGTTATTCACCATTCATTATAAGGAGTACCATTCAGACTCACAAAATCGCTTCCGCTGTGAACGTCATATACTCCCCCCTCTTCTTCATCACCCTCAGGTGGAATAATAATCCATGTTGATGCAGATTTGGTAAAGGGATCAACTGGTACTGCTCTTATATATTTTTTTTCTGCAAGAACTTCAAGATCGTCCGGATATTTTCCGTGATCAGCATAATACTGATCTATAACGTCCCTTATTACAAAAAGAGAACGCCGAAGAGATGTTTCCTGTGCTCTTATGCGAGATTTCAAGAAATTGGGTTGAGCAATTGAAGCTAAAATTCCAATAATTGTAATTACAATTAACAGCTCTATCAGGGTGAATCCTTTTTGACCTTTTTTAAGTGACATATCAGTATATTACCAAAATATATATTACCAATCCTTATAATAACTACCATCAAGTGCTTGTTTATCACTTTTTGAGTAAATATCATATACATCCTGTCCGCCCCAAATAATACTGTCCGGTTCATCGGAGTAGGACATGAGTCCCCATTCACCATCATCTGACATAGGATCTTTAGGTATTTTCCTAAGAAATTTTATTTTGAAAGGCACAATATCCTTAAGCATTATCCCTTCTACCAGTAGCTCCAGGTTTTTTGGATACCCGCTTGAAACAGCATCTTTAGAAATTTTCCCCTCGTCCACGAATTTTTTATACTCATCAAGAGCATTCCTGATAATTCTCAGATTCTGCTTGAGTTCCAACTCCTTGGTCCTTGTATACGTTATTTTTGATAATGGTAAAATTCCGGTTGCCAAAATAGACAAAATTGCCATGGTCACCATTAATTCTATAAGTGTGACGCCAGTGCACTTACGGATTAAGCCAAACAAAATTATCCTCCAACTCATGCAAGATTCAGGTAGAATTTTTTGATGAAGTCTTAGAGCCTGTTTGAAAACTGATGAATTGGCTGCAAAAGCGTGAAAATGGTTCGAATCTTCCCAAATTTTCAGCCAATAGGCCGGCTATTAACCTCAAATTTGAAAAAATTTGATCTCATTTTCACACTTTTTCGCTTCAATTCCCTAGTTTTCAAACAGGCTCTTAGGAATGTGGACGAAATAACTTCCACGTTCCTTATTATCGTTAATTTTTTACTGTGATTCTTTTTCGTTACGAGAATTTTTGTTAGTCTTTTCTAAATCAATGAAGTATTCCTCTGACGGAAAATCAAGGTATTTTTCTTCATGAAGGTTTTCATAAGGTGCTCTTTGCGAAAAGTCTTTTTCCTTCCCAGACCAGATCTGCATTACATCCGTTTCTGGTATTTCCTGACTTCGAGTAACAATAGGTGTAATAACCATAAGTATATCTGTTTGCGTATCGCCTGTGTTATAGTTGTGAAAAAGCTTTCCAAGAAGAGGAATGTCTCCTAAAAGCGGAATTTTTCGTACTGTCTGCCTTTCCTCATCACTTATTAATCCAGCTATTAATACCGACTCACCATCACGCACAGTTAAAACGCTTCGGGCATTACGAGTCTTAATTGAATACTGAGGATCAGCCGCTGTACCTACATTTGAGCCCAAAGCACTTACCTCTAAATTAAGTTTCAAGGTAATCTCATCATGTATGTTAATTGTTGGTTCTACCTCTAGTTTTATACCAATGTCTTGATATTGGTAATCAGAGGTTATATCGCCTGTGGTCGAGTCCACGCGACGATTTGTACGCAAAGGGATTCTTTCTCCTATTAGTATAGATGCTTTTTTATAATTTTTTACACGTATCTGTGGTTTCGCCAAAAGTCGTGTGTCTCCATCCTGCCTCAAAAGATTAAGTGTTGCCGTAGGAAGGGAAAGCAGGAGTTCTTTATTTGAAATCCTACCTATATCATACAATGAGCCCCAACCTGCAAGGAATGAATCATTACTAATTTCAGATGTTGTCTTGCCTATACCAAGAGTCAAAAACTCTGAAAATTCTAATCCAAGTTGTTTTTCCTTAGTTCTGCTCACTTCAAGGATTTCAACATTAAAAAGAACTTCTGCTGGTGTTATGTCATTGGCATCTATGATTTTGGAAGCAATATCGATTACTTCTTTTGAAGCTCGGATAACAATAGAATTCAGTTTTTCATTGGCGATAATATCCCTGGTTTTAAGAATTTTGCTTAGAAGTGAAACTGCCTTTTTTGCATCTATATTGGCAAGATAAAAAGTTCTTATCTGAAGATCCTGATACTCCTTAACTTTAACAGGTGTATCAGGGTAAATAATCATTGTATTGCTGTTTATCAGCTTGGCAAACAATTTATTCGTGCTTAGCAATGCCGCAAAGAAACGGTCGAATGATACATCTGTCATAAACAGTGTAACCTTACTTTCCTTCATGTCTTTATCAAAGATAAAGTTTATGGCTGTTAGCTTTGTCAAAACTTCAAACACATTAATTATAGGTGTTTTTTTAAATTTTAATGCAATCGGCTTATCGAATTTCGGTCCAAGTTTAAACTTTGGAGGGCTAACTTCTTCTTTTCTGAAATATGAAAATGCTTTTATTGCATTTTTGTTTTCAGGATTAAATTTTATGGCTTTCTGAAAAGCTTCTCGCGCTTGAATGAATTTTTTCGTTTTCATAAGATTTTGGCCCTGTTTTGCATATTGTGCGGAGCTTCTCATATCTTTGCTTTTATTAATTAAAAGAGCGGCCTTATGGTTAGAGGGATTAAATCCTATACTCATCTGAAATTCGGATATAGCTTCATTATAAAAATTTTTCTTCAAAAGTGACTCGCCATTGCTCATATGTTCCAGTGAAGCCTCAAGCTTTGATTTTATAAGCATTAGTTTGATTGAAATGTTATCAGGATGCTCTTCATGGGCTTTCCGAAAAATTTGGACGCTTTTATCCCATTCTAGTGCGGCAGCATATTTTTTTCCCTTTTTAATATATTCGGAAGTTCCAAAGCACCCAGAGAGACATATTACTGCAGTAATAAGGAATACTAAAAAAAGAAATTGATTATATATTCTCAAGTATCTGCCCATAATAGTTTTCCTGATTAGGAACGTGGACGAATTAATTTCCACAAGTAGGCGCACAGATTTGGGTCGAATTTGTTCGATCTCAGATCACAAAAGTTGAAGGAATAGCGAGCTATTTCAATATTTTTGGGATTTGAGATCGGACAAAGGCGATCTGATATGCAATTTTTCATCTATATTATCGGTGCTTAAAGTAACCAATTGTTTTGTAATTTTTTCAACCAGATATTTTCCATCAATCCTGTCACCCTTGTGGATCACTATAATCTGCTTTCCTCTCTCAAGGAATAACACTATTTCGTCACCACTTTCATATGAACCAAATATCCTGAATTTACTTAACTCTTTCTTTATTTTTTCAACAGGGTCTTCGATAGTCAAAACTTCAGTTTTCATGTTATACTTACTATCTATAAGAATTTTTTTCTCTGCCGGTTTTTTCTTAAAAAATATATTTTTAATAACTTTATCTGAATGTTTAGGAGGAGTTGTAAAAAGATCAAGCATAACATAAGATGAAGAAGAAGATTTCTTTTTAGTTTTCGTTGAAATAGACTTTCGTGTAGTCTTTTGTCTATGGCTTTCAGTATATTTTAGCACAGTAACTTTTTCCTGTTTAAACGGATTCATTATCCTATAGACCAGGGAAATAACGAATATAACTGCCAGGATTGCCAATATTTTCTTTTTTCTGTCCATAATTGTGCCTGAACGAAAAGCCATTAGCTGTTAGCTAAATGTGTTATCTGTTTGATTTTTTAAGCTATACTTTGCACGGCTATAAACTGCGCTTTTTGAAACGGTCAAGATTAGGAACGTGGACGAAATAACTTCCACAAGTAGGCGTACAGATTTGGGTCAGATTTGTTCGATCTCAGATCACAAAAGTTGATGGAATAGCGAGCTATTTTGATACTTTTGTGATTTGAGATCGGGCAAAGGTGGCCTGAAGTTGTGATGCATAGTTGGGGAATTTATTTCGTCCACGTTCCTTATAAGAAAAATTAAACCACGAAGGACACGAAGAAGCACGAAGATTAGAGTTAATGCTTTTTATAATTTCTTTGTGTTCTTCGTGAGCTTCGTGGTGGAAAAAACATAATAAAAAAGCTCCGATTGTGACCGTTCACAGTATAAGCGCTAATTGCTAAAAACTAACTGCTAAAAATCTTCGATTTAAGACAGGTTAAAATATGTAGAAATACTTAATTTCAGATCAACAAGTTCTTCGTTTTTTGATTGATTTTTAAATGACAAACTTTTTATACAAAAAAGATTTGGTAATTCCTGGATTTCAGTTAATAAACCTTTTAATTTTGCATATTGTCCACTGACCTTAAAAGAAGTAGTATATTTCCATAATGAAAAATTATCTAATAGTTCGGGTGTAAATGTCATCGTACTTATAGATAATCCTTGTCCACTAATGGCATCGTAAAGTTCTTTTACATGATCCGGGAATGCGGACTTATTAAGCAGCTTGTCCCTGAATGATTGTATAGCATCTTTGGCTAAGATATATTTTGTTGTTTTATCATTTTTATCAAAGGTTCCAATATTTCTTGTTTTTGCATAAAGACATCGCAGCTCATCTATTTTTTTACTCTGTTTCTTTATAATTAAAGCGTAAAAAAACAAATTAAGTAAAAGGATAACACAGCATGTGCTCCAGAAAATTTTGTTGTATCGAAGTTTACCAATTATCCCATCATATTCCATAGCTTCAACCTTAGGGTTCGATAAAAAATAACTTGACATTTTTGCATCCCAACTTCACCATATCTTCAATTGATCTTTATCCGCAAAAGTCATCGAAATAGCTCGCTATTCCTGCGGTTTTGCGGAT
>JABZFQ010000208.1 GCA_014237365.1 Desulfobacteraceae bacterium
ACGTGGACGAAATAAGTTCCCCAACTATGCATCACAGATTCAGGCCATTTTTGCCCGATCTCAAATCCCAAAATTATTGAAATAGCTCGCTATTCCTTCAACTTTTGTGATCTGAAATCAAACAAATTCGACCCAAATCTGTGCGCCTACTTGTGGAAGTTAATTCGTCCACGTTCCTAAAGAATTAACTCAAGAGTTGAAATCAATATCTAAAATGCTTCAATCGTTGCATAGTTCATTGAACAAACCGTGAACCGACAACCGTGAACGCTTACAAAATTGTTTATGGAGGTTATAATGAAGGTAATTTTGAAAGAAACTATACAATCACTAGGCATAATCGGCAGCGAAGTTAATGTTGCCAAAGGTTACGCCCGCAATTATCTTTTGCCTCAGAATAAGGCTGTGCTGGATACACCTCAAAATCACAGAATGCTGAAACAGGAAAAGGTTAAATTTGAACTTCAGATAGTTAAAGAAAAGAACCTTGCTGAAGAAATGGCTAATAAACTTGAAGGAGTTGTTTGCAAAATAGCTGCAAAAGTTAGCGAAGAAGATCGCCTGTATGGATCGGTTTCTGTGAAGAATATTATTGATGCACTTGCAAACCAGAATATAGAAGTTGAAAAACGCATGGTTCTGCTTGGTGAGCCCATAAAGAAAATAGGTACATTCAATGTTCCTATAAGAGTTTACAAAGGAGTTGAGCCTGAAATAACTGTTGAAATAGTCCCGGCATAAAGTTATTATAAATAAATGGCAGATAGGCAATTTCAAAACAAACAAGACCCCTCTCTTTATAAAATTCCCCCTCAAAGTATTGAAGCCGAGGAATCTTTACTCAGCGGAATCCTTATAGATAATAATACATTACTTGATGTTATTGATATCATTTCGCCAGAGGATTTTTATAGATCCGCCCATCAAAAGATTTTTTCCGGTATTGTTGAACTCTTTTCAAAGAATGAACCTGTAGACCTTGTAACCCTTACCAACGCTCTCAAAGAAAGAGGAAATTTAGTAGAGATTGGAGGAGCAACATATCTCGCCACGCTTGTTGATACCGTTCCGCTTGCTGTAAATGCAAAATATTATGCTAAAATTGTTCGTGACAAAGCATTATTAAGGCGTCTCATAGAAAGAGCAAATGATATCGCCAAAGAATGCTTTGAGGACAGGGGTAATGTTGACGAAATAATAGATTTTGCTGAAAGTTCAATTTTTGAAATTTCAAAAAATAAGCATAAACAGTCATTCTATCCTATAAGCGAAATAATTGACGGCAATATTGAAACCCTTGAAGAGAGACAGGGCAATAAGGCATTAGTAACAGGCGTTCCAACAGGGTTTACCCGCCTTGATAATCTTATATCGGGTCTGCAGAAATCAGAACTTATAATTCTTGCCGCACGCCCGAGTATGGGGAAAACAGCCCTGGCCCTTAATATTGCCAGGAACGCCGCGGTTGATGTAAATGTACCTGTAGCCATATTTTCCCTTGAAATGTCAAAAGAACAATTGTCAATGCGTCTGCTCTGTTCTGAAGCGAGAATTGATTCATCTCGATTAAGAGGGGGGTTTTTCAGCATGGAAGACTGGCGTAAACTGACAGATGCCGCCGGTGTCCTGTCTGACACTTCTATTTTTATTGACGATACTCCGGATATATCAGCTATGGAAATACGAGCAAAAGCCCGTAGATTAAAAATGGAAAAAGATATAGGCCTTGTCATTATTGATTACCTCCAGCTTATGAAAGGCCGTATGTCTGCTGAACGTCGAGATCTTGAAATCTCCGAAATATCAAGATCTCTAAAAGCCTTGGCCAAAGAACTTGACATCCCGGTAATGGCTTTATCTCAGCTCAACAGAATGCTTGAGCAACGAAATGACAAGCAGCCAAGACTCTCAGATCTGAGGGAATCCGGAGCACTTGAACAGGATGCGGATGTGGTCGCTTTTATATACAGAGACGAAGTATACAACAGTGATGCCAATAATCCAAAAAAAGGTACGGCTGATATTCTGATTAGAAAGAATAGAAATGGCCCTACCGGAGAGACAACATTGACCTTTTTAGATAGCTATACACGTTTTGAAAATCTTGCATTTGAAAGATAGAAACAGCGTAACAGTTTTATGTTTTGATCAACCGTGAACCGTAAACTGACAACCATGAATTGTATGAAAAGGCTTTTCGGAAATACATCGGGCTTAAAGGCAAATCAAATCCAAAGCCTTGAAAATCTCTACCGACGCCGCATCCCCGATAACTTTCTCATTACACCCGAACTTGCGGCTGATATCAGCAGGCTTTCCCATGAAATGCGACGTCAGATAGGTCTTCTTGTCAATCGGCGAGGCAGGATAGCCTTTGTAATTGTAGGGAGCCACCATAAAATAGTCATACCTGATACAAGTGAATACAGGACTGCTTCCGGTCGTTTGAAGGGTCTGAGATGTATACACACTCATCTAAAAAAAGAATCTTTAACAAACGATGATTTAAACGACTTAGTTTTTTTAAGACTGGATGTTATGGCTGCAATTACAATAACTAAAGATGGTCTTCCATATCAAGTTCATGCAAGCCATATTCTTCCGACCAGTAAAGATGGAAAGCCTTATCAGATGTTGGGGCCGCTTAATCTCAACCAGCTTGATATAGGATGTGTTGAACTTATACAGGCTCTTGAATCTGAACTCAGCCATGCAGGATCTTTATATAAAACAAATCAAGACAAAGAAAGAGCCCTTCTCGTAAGTGTGACCACTGCTTCCAGGCGTAGCGCAATGGACTCTCTCGAAGAACTGAAAGAACTTGCTGCCTCAAGTGGTATTGCAGTAGCCGGAACCGTGCTTCAACAACGCAAAAGGGCTGATTCAAGATTTCTCCTTGGTCCCGGCAAACTCCAGGAACTCACTATACAAACACTTCAGAAAGGAGCAACACTTTTAATCTTCGATCAGGAATTGAACCCGTCGCAAATTCGTTCTATTACAGATAATATAGATTTAAAGATCATAGACAGGACGCAGCTTATTCTGGATATTTTTGCTCAACGAGCTCAAACAAAAGAAGGAAAAATTCAGGTTGAGCTTGCTCAACTTAAATATCTGCTTCCAAGACTTGTTACAAAAAATACCGCCATGTCACGTTTAACCGGAGGTATTGGTGGCCGTGGACCCGGCGAGACCAAGCTGGAAATAAACAGAAGGCGTGCACGCGACAATATAGCACGACTTGAGAAGGTTCTATTAAATGTAAAAAAACAGCGTAAGCATCAAAAGGCAAAGCGCAGCAAAAAAGGATTGCCTGTTATTTCGATTATAGGCTACACCAATTCTGGGAAATCGACCCTGTTAAACACACTTACAAAAAGCAATGTTCTAGCTGAAAGCCGGCTTTTTGCTACCTTAGATCCTTCCAGCAGACGTCTTAAATTTCCTAAGGATACTGAAGTCATAATTACAGACACGGTAGGATTCATTAAAGATCTGCCAAAAGACATTATGGTTGCTTTTCGCGCAACTCTTGAAGAACTTGAAAGTGCCGACCTCCTGCTGCATGTGATAGATATAAGCTGTCCGCGTTTTAAAGATCAGATCAAATCTGTCGAAAGAATACTATCAGATTTAAATCTGCACAATATCCCATTAATTCGTGTTTTGAACAAACAGGATCTCGTTGACAGGGAAACTATTAACCGACTCAATATTGACCTTGATGGAACCCCCATATCGGCTATTAACAAATCCACCTTGATGCCGCTTATTGAAAAAATGGAAAATGCAATAGTAGCCGTTCACGGCTTGAAATTTGAAATTGGGAAGAACAGTACAAAAGCATGAAGGCCAAATTTCTAATTTCAACTTTCCGTGAACGCTTACATGCAATACAGCATCTTAGAAATTTTGTAACAGTTCAGCACAAAAAAGAGATATGAATTTTAGGCATCCTTCACGACAAGTCAAAAGTAGTTTACACTTTGTTGATCTTGTGTTTTGGCAGTGAAATTTGAAAATAGAAATTGGAAATTGGAAAAATACAAAGATGTAGATGCGTTACCTA
>JABZFQ010000067.1 GCA_014237365.1 Desulfobacteraceae bacterium
GCCGGATTTTCCGGAGGTTCGAATCGTTTTGCACATTCCACCAATATCTCGCATATATCACAGAGCGGGGAACCATCCCCGAAAATCAATAACTTTGTTCTATTTTGGTTACACTCAAAAGATATGATTTGAGTGTAACCAAAATAGAACAATATGGATTAGGGCGGATGTTTGATTTATCGTAAGTTCAAACTTATTTCAGAAAACACATCATAATTTTTGACAAAAACATGTAAAAGTTTGTTTCAATCTATGATACTTCAGGCTATACATATATACTCTATATGATAGCACAGTTATATTGCAAAACAATTTCAGAAGGAAGATGATATCTCAAAAGACAATCAGCCGTATCACATAGGCTTCTAAACCTCTGATGCTATTCAAGCTGAGGAGTAACACGAATATGGGTGTTATTGCTTTAAGCAGTTATTATTAAAAGTTTCCCAAATGACTTAACATTTTGTAATTGTAGAACATAAGGAACGTGGACGAATTAACTTCCACAACTATGCATCACAGCTTCAGGCCGCCTTTATCCGGTCTCAAATCACAAAAATATTGAAATAGCTTGCTATTCCTTCAACTTTTGTGATCTGAAATCGAACAAATTCGACCCAAATCTGTGAGCCTACTTGCGGAAGTTAATTCGTCCACGTTCCTAAGAAACTTTGGCTTATCAATTAGCACGCCGAAGGCGTACCACCAATTTTCAGTTTTCAATAGTCAATTTTCAATCTTAAGCTTAACCCATTAAAATTATAGTACAATGATTCATTTGGGAAACTTTTGTTAATAACATTAAATTTGGATGTAGATTCCGAGCTAATCTCTTGGTAAAAAACACTGATAGTTTTTAACTTGCTAAAAATGGGATTAAGTAAAAAACAACTGAATCTTTTGCAACAACTTCCAGGAATTGACTTTGTTCTCGAAAATGCAAAAGATGAACTTTTCTTTGCAAATATTCCGAAATCTGTTCTTGTCTGTTCAGCACGTTCTGTTGTTGAAGACCTTCGCACAGATATTCTTAATGCGGACAAAGATATAACTGATGAAGATCTGGATTTAAGCTTACTGCTTGAAAAGGTTAAAGGCAGCGTAAAAAATAGTATGCAACTAAATCTTAAACGTACCATTAATGCAACAGGTATTATAGTCCACACAAATTTGGGGAGATCATTGCTTCCGGCTAACGCTATTGAAAATCTTTTAGAAATAGCCGGCAGATATTCCAACCTTGAATTCGATCTGTCAAGAGGGTTTCGCGGTTCACGATATAGTGCAGTCGAGGATATATTATGTGAAATCAGTGGCGCTGAAGCCGCAATGGTTGTAAACAACAATGCGGCTGCCGTACTGCTTTGTTTAGAAACAATAGCCAAAGAAAAAAAGGTTATAGTATCAAGAGGGGAGCTTGTTGAAATAGGTGGATCATTCAGAATACCCGATGTAATGGCAAAAAGTGGTGGAATTTTAAAGGAAGTTGGAACAACAAATCGTACCCATCTTAGAGATTATGAAAAAGCTGTTGATAGCGATACCTGCCTTTTATTAAAGGTACATAAAAGTAATTATAGTGTTGTTGGTTTTACTGCCGATGTATCTCTAAAAGAGCTGGTTGAACTTGGAAAAAAATACAGAATTCCTGTAATGGAAGATCTGGGCAGTGGAACTTTTATAGATTTTTCGAAATATGGTCTATTAAAAGAACCCACTGTCCAGGAATCCGTGTCAGCAGGAGCGGATGTTGTAACTTTCAGCGGAGATAAGCTTCTTGGCGGCCCGCAGGCTGGAATAATAGTAGGTAAAAAAACTATCGTTGATCAAATAAAACAAAATCCTCTTACCAGAGCGCTGCGAATAGACAAGCTGACCCTTGCGGCTCTTGAAAGCACACTTCGTTTGTATAGAGATCCTGAAAAGGTTATTGAAAATATTCCGACCCTTCGAATGTTAACCCTTCCAATAGAATATATTGAAAAAAAAGGAGAAATGCTTTTAGACATGTTGAAAAAACTGAACAACTCAGACATGTCTATTAAGTTATTCAAGCTTTCTTCTCGTGCCGGCGGTGGATCACTACCACTTTTAGAGCTGCCCAGTATATGTGTGGGCATCAAAATCAATAGAATGTCCGTTAATGCTGTTGAAAAACACATGCGGGAAAACACACCCCCTGTAATAGGAAGAATAGAAGAAGATTATTTTATAATGGATCTCAGAACCATAAAGAACGATGAACTTCCGATTGTTGAAAACGCTTTAAGCAAGATGCCTAAAAAGGCCTCATAATGACAAAAACACAGCAAAAATTATATGTTGACAGGGATTCTGCTGGACAATTTTTAGTCTATAAAACAGATTCTAAAATTCCTGATATTAAATATGACACTAAATTTTCTGCAAGTCAGACCGGTCTTTTAGATGAATTTCCAGGCATGCTTACAGGCAAAAAATTTATAAACTATGCTCTTGCCAAAGTTAATTCTTCATTAAAATTCGGTGCTATAGTTATCCGTATTGACAATATATTTCATAGTAACGAAGAATCCGTCAGAGAGAATGCACCGGAACTATTTGTAAAAGTAGCTAAAATTATTGACTTAATCTGTAAAAATGGGAAAGGCCTGTGGGGTCAGATAGGCTATGATATGCTTGGGTGGTTTTGTTTTGAAAAAAATGGCAATTCCTGCATGGAGCTTGCCCATAAAGCACAAAAAAATGTTGAAGAACTTCTTAATGAAACAATTAGCACAGGCATGGCGTTTTATCCGACTACCCATTTTAATAAACACCAAATACTGGATAATGCACTGAAAGCACTTGATCATGCAGCATTTTTAGGTCCAAACAGCGCTGTTGCCTTTGATGCCGTTAGTTTAAATATTAGCGGAGATAAATTGTACCAGAAAGGAGACATTAATGGCGCAATAAATGAGTTCAAAACAGGGCTTCTGCTTGACCCTTTAAATGCGAATCTCCATAACAGTCTGGGGGTCTGCTATGGTGTTTCAGGTTCTTTTGAAAAAGCAAAAGAAGAATTTGAAACATCTATTTGGCTTGATTCCAATGATGTCATGGCTCTATATAACTCAGGATTGGTAAATCTGTTAATGGATAACAAAGACAGGGCACTGGAACTCTTCCTTGAAGCTAAAGCCATCGGAGAAGATGTATTTGAGGTGGAATTTCAACTCGGGAAGCTTTATCTTGAGTCAGGCAAACCGGAAAAAGGCAAGAAACATCTGGAAAAAGCGGTTGGTTTGAGGCCTGAATCAGGAGCTGCTTTTCGTTGCTTTGGTGATTGCAGTAAAGCAATCAACAAAATTGATGAAGCAATTGCATCTTATAAAAAAGCTATAAAACTTAACCCCAATGATGCTGATTCTCTTTCAAACCTTGGATCTCTTTTTGATATTAAAGACGAAAACGCCGAAATTGCAACGATATTATGCCGACAAAGTGTCGATATTTCTCCTGATAACGGCCTGTTCAGACATAGGCTTGGAAGGCTTTATTTTAAACAAAATCAATATGAAGATGCCATGAAAGAGTTTCAAAAAGCAAATGATCTAGGTTGTGACTCAATTGAATTTATTGACAAATTAAATAAACCAGGCAGCTCATCATGAAAGACATTATCCTGAACATACTGCAACAAAGCATAGAGGTTAAAGACAGGTTTATAAAAAAAAATATAGATCTTATTATAAAAAGCGCTGACATGATAGCCATGAACATTGCCTCCGGCCACAAAATTCTTATTTTCGGCAATGGTGGAAGCGCGGCAGATGCCCAGCATATTGCGGCGGAATTTGTAAACCGTTTCCAAATTGAACGACCTCCTCTCCCTGCCATTGCCTTGACAACCGACACATCAATAATAACAAGTATCGGCAATGACTATCATTTTGATGAAATATTTGCCAAACAGGTAATGGCTCTGGGCAAAAAAGACGATATTGCTATCGGTATCAGTACCAGCGGCAATTCGAAAAATGTAATTAAAGCAATAA
>JABZFQ010000032.1 GCA_014237365.1 Desulfobacteraceae bacterium
AAATCACAAAAATATTGAAATAGCTTGCTATTCCATCAACTTTTGTGATCTGAAATCGAACAAATCTGACCCAAATCTGTGCGCCTACTTGTGGAAGTTAATTCGTCCACGTTCCTTAAAGCTTAAAACTAAATCCCGTGGTAGATAATATGAATGAACAGATATTTGCAAAGTCACGACATAGACGCTGGTTTAGTAACCTATTCAAATTCCGTGGTAATGGGCAGTCTGTCGAAATATAACTATGCGTAAATAAAACCTTTTTGTAAATTGAAAATGAGTTTTACCATGATTTTTGAATAGGATACCTGGTTTAATTGATTTCTCATTAGAAAAACTTGAAAAAAACATTAAAATCGCAGAAAAAATCAGTCCTAATTTAAAGGTAATCAGCAAATGAAAGTCGCTACTTATCAAACCGATCCTGTATTGCTTGATATCAAGGCAAACCTTGAAGATACAATTTCAAAAATCCATCATGCCAAAGAAAATAAAGCTGATCTGATTGTATTCCCGGAACTGGCGCTGACAGGATATTTTGTTGGAGAAAAATATCATGAAGTGGCTCTTCAAATAGAGTCTAAAGAAATAAAAAAACTAACGCTCGCAACAAAAGGAACAGCAGCAATAGTTGGTTTTATTGAAGAGTCAAAATCTATGAATTTTTACAACTCCGCACTTATTGCTGTCGATGGAGAAGTTCTATTTGCATACCGCAAGTTAAATCTACCAAACTATGGAGTATTTGAAGAAAAAAAATACTTTTCTAATGGGAAACGCGTATCAACATTCAGGTTGCTTGGTTATAATTTATCCGTTTTTATTTGTAACGATATGTGGCACCCTGCCCTGCCTTATCTTGGAATATGCCAGAAAGCAGATATATTTATAACTATTTTTAATTCATCCCAAGGTTCTATGGGAAACGAATTCAACAATATTGAAAGCTGGAAAATCATAAATAGATTCTATTCGCGTGTATTTGGAATTTACAATATATGTGTAAACCGTGTCGGTATTGAACGTTGTTTTGAAAAAAGAGAGCGCATGAAAAATACGGAAGAAGATGAGGATGCTCCTTATCGGTTCTGGGGAGGAAGCGAGATAATTAATCCTTTTGGTAAACAAATCGCCAAGGCTGAACTTTATAAACCAGATATGATTTTTGCTGAAATTTCGAGAGATTTACTCCGCCGGAAAAAAATTCTGCTTCCCTACCTGAGAGATGATGAACCACACTTTACTTGTCGTGAACTCAACCGCATTTTATATGGTAAAAAATAATCAATTTATATGTTTTCTCTTTACTTGATTATGATTTATTGATATAAGAATAATTTAAATGATTTCAATCATATTGATTTAAATTTTAACATATTGATTTTACATTAAATTAATACAGATTTAGTTTCTTTTCTTTAGAATGATGAATTTGTAAAAAAGTCAAAATTTGACGGCAAAGTAAAAAGCTTACAGGAGGTTTATAAAAATGGATATAAGCAGGAAATTGGGAATCTTGGTTTTTTTGGGTGTACCTGCAGTTATAGGCGGCGGAATTACTTATGCTCTATTTGGAGACAGCTATCCTGCTGTATTTATATATGAATTCTTTCTTTTATTAACGGCCGGCATTTTTGTCAGCAGGTAAAAAACCTGTACTTCAAATTCATACGCTATACCTTATCGTATATACCTCGGAAGGTTAGGAACGTGGACGAAATAACTAATACGCCTTCCTCCTTCGGCCTTGTGAAATTAATTATCTGAAAGTCTATAAATTGCGTTTTTTTCGGTGAGCAATGAGCATAAAAAGCAAGGCACGAAGGTACCCAATACAAGCTATTTCAAGCCTGAGCAACGCGGCTATTGATGTTCATGGCCAGCGAAAAATCGCAAGTTATTGTCTTTCGAGGTATAACATAACAGCTCATGGTTTTTTTGTTAAAGCCATCCCGCATAATTGTGCTCCCTTGCCCTCCCCCCCTGAGTGATGAGTGATGAGTGAGGGGGGGACATGGAGGTGCTATGCAGAATAAAACTCCCCGTGATATTATCCTGTGGTTTTTTCTTGCCATTTTTCTTGTTTCAACCTTCATGATAGGCTGGCTCTTCTGGCCATTCATATCAATCATTGTTCTCGCTTCCGTTGTTACAGGTATTTTCAATCCTGTTTACAAATTTATACAAGTTAAAAATAAAATAAATCCTCCTTTTGCATCGTTTTTAACCTGTGTCATTATATTTATTGTCCTGTTTGTTCCTATAGTTTTTTTTGTGGGTATTTTATCTAATGAGGCTTACGAACTGTATCTTACAGCAAAAAGCGCTGTATTAGGCAAACAGATTAAAAGTCTTCTTGAAAGCAGCAGAGTTTTGGAAAGTGCAAACAATCTACTATCAAATTTCAACATTAAGCTCACCGGAGAAGAACTCAACAAAGCGATTTCTGAACTGGGCAAAGTCGTCGGCCTATTCCTGTATGAGCAGGCCAGCGCTATAGCTTCAAATGTGTTCAACCTATTAATAAACTTCTTTTTTATGCTGCTTATAATCTATTTTCTGTTTATTGACGGAAATAAAATTGTATCGTTCATAATTGGTCTTTCTCCTCTGCCAAAAGAACAAAATGAAAAATTGATTCAAAAGTTTAAGGATATGGCTGGAGCCATACTAATAGGCAATGGACTGGGTGGTTTGATTCAGGGAACATTGGGTGGTTTTGTTTTTATGATGTTCGGTTTAAAATCGCCTTTTATGTGGGGTGTAATTATGGCTCTGCTCGCATTTCTCCCGATTATCGGAATTGGAGTCGTATTTATTCCTGCAACCGTTTATCTTTTTTTAACAGGAAGGATTGCCGTAGGCATATTTTTTATTATATTTTATTTAATTCTGTCTGGTGCAATTGAATATATTTTCAAACCCAAACTGGTTGGCGAACGCGTTAAAATGCATACGCTCTTAGTATTTTTTTCCATAATTGGAGGGTTGAAATTATTCGGAATCCTGGGCATAATTTATGGTCCTCTTGTTGTGACAGCTTTCTTGACATTAACGGATATTTATCATTCCAGCTATCAAAAAATGATTGAGCCCATAAGAAAATAATGTTGGGAACGTGGACGAATTAACTTCCACAAGTAGGCGCACAGATTTGGGTCGAATTTGTTCGATCTTAGATCACAAAAGTTGAAGGAATAGCGAGCTATTTCAATATTTTTGGGATCTGAGACTTTGAACCCTAAACCCTGAACCCTGAACCCTATTTAGGTATCTATATGATTACAACAGAAAAATCACCCGAGATAAGCATCGAAAGTGAGATGAAAAAATCTTATCTTGATTATGCCATGAGTGTTATTATAGGCAGAGCTCTCCCCGATGTACGCGATGGCTTAAAACCAGTACATCGTCGCGTTCTATTTGCTATGCGCGAATTGAAAAACGACTGGAATAAACCATATAAGAAGTCTGCCCGTATCGTCGGTGATGTCATAGGTAAATATCACCCGCATGGAGACACCGCCGTTTATGATACTATTGTTCGCATGGCACAAAATTTTTCTCTTAGATATCCTCTAATAGACGGACAAGGCAATTTTGGATCTATAGATGGAGATCCTCCTGCCGCAATGAGATATACTGAAATCAGGATGATGCGACTTGCACATCAGATGTTAGAGGATCTGGAGAAGGAAACTGTTGATTTTGCTGCAAACTATGATGAATCTTTAACAGAACCCTCTGTCCTTCCATCTAAATTCCCCAATCTCTTAGTTAACGGGTCATCAGGCATAGCTGTCGGTATGACGACCAACATCCCGCCTCATAATCTTACTGAAGTCACTAACGCAATAAAAGCCATTATCGACAATCCTGACATTACAATACAGGAAATCATGAAATTCGTACCCGGGCCTGACCTTCCTACTGCCGGCATTATTTACGGAACCAATGGAATATATGACGCATACAATACCGGTAAAGGCATATTTAAGATGCGAGCCAGGGTTTTGGTTGAAAAGAATAAAAGTGCGCAAACAGAAACTATCATAGTTACAGAGCTCCCCTATCAGGTTAACAAAGCCAAACTCATAGCAAATACAGCAGATTTGATAAAAAACAAGCAGATTGAAGGCATAAAATTTGTAAGAGATGAATCTGACAGACAAGGGATGAGAATAGTTTTTTGTCTTAAAAAAGACTCTATTCCAGAGGTGGTTATCAATCAGCTTTATAAACATACCAGGCTTGAAAGCAGTTTTGGAATCATCTTTCTTGCTATTGTAAACAACCGTCCCGAGCTTCTCTCTTTTAAAGAAATTCTTGAGCATTTCATTCTCCACCGCAAGGAAATAATTATTCGGCGTACCAGGTTTGATTTAAAAAAGGCTGAAGAACGTGCCCATATTCTTGAAGGTTTAAAAATTGCGCTTGAAAATCTTGATGATGTCATTTCCCTGATAAAGGAATCAAAATCACCCTCGGAAGCAAAAATACGCCTTGTTAAAAAATTTGAACTAACCGAAATTCAGGCACAGGCAATACTTGATATGCGCCTGCAGAAGCTTACCGGACTTGAACAGGAAAAGATATTAGAAGAATATAAAAATATTCTTAAAAACATCTCCAGATTTAAAGAAATACTATCCAGTGAACGAATTGTTGAAAGTATTATAAAAGACGAGCTAACACAAATACAAAATGATTTCGGGGATCAACGCCGTACAGAAATAGTCGCATCCACCAAAGAAATTACTATAGAGGACATGATAGTTGAGGAAGACATGGTGGTCACCATTTCAAACAGCGGGTACATAAAAAGAACCCCGATTACAGTTTATCAGAGCCAGCACCGTGGCGGCAAAGGGAAAACCGCTATGGCAACAAAAGAAGAAGATTTTGTAAAACATCTCTTTGTTGCTTCAACACACCATACCTTCCTGTTTTTCTCGAATCTGGGCAAAGTTTACTGGTGTAAAGTTTATGAAATTCCTCAGTCAGGCCGCCTTGGTCGAGGTAAGGCAATTGTCAATCTTCTTAACTTTGAAAAGGATGAAAAACTTGCCACTGTACTTGCTGTAAAGTCATTTGAACAAGGCTCCCATGTTTTTATGGCAACGAAAAACGGGCTGATTAAAAAAACAGATATTATGGCTTACAGCCACCAAAGAACTGGGGGTATAATTGCACTTAATCTGACCGATGGTGACGAATTGATTGGGGCGAGGATAACCGATGGTACAATGAATATCTTTTTGTGTTCTGCAAATGGCAAGTCAATCCGCTTTCATGAGTCAGATGCACGCCCGATAGGACGTGTTGCAAGAGGTGTTCGCGGAATGCGCCTTGTTGCCGGGGATTATATCGTCGGCATGGAAGTTTTAAGCCATGGTCAAACCTTGTTTTCTGTAACGGAAAATGGATATGGAAAAAGAACATCTATTGACGAGTATCCTGTTCAAAAACGCGGCGGCAAGGGAGTAATTACAATAAAAACCAGCGAGCGTAACGGGCAGGTTGTATCAATAATGCTCGTAGAGGAAGTGGATGATCTTATGCTGATGACGAATACAGGCAAAATCATACGCATGCATATTAAGGGAATATCAGTTATTAGCCGCAATACTCAGGGTGTAAAGCTCATTAATATGGATAAAAATGAAAAAGTTGTGGGTGCCGTCGGACTAACTGAAAAAGAATAATAAAATATCATTATGAACAATAACTTAGATATAAATTCCATTAAAATAGGTGTTGTGGGGGCAGGAAGCTGGGGTACGGCTATTGCAAATCATCTTGGCCTGAAAGGTTTTAAAGTTGATTTATGGGTATTTGAAAAGGAGGTTAAAGACTGGATTGAAAAATATAGAGAAAACAAAATTTTTCTTCCGGGTTTTACTCTTTCTTTAAATATATTTCCATCAAATGATCTGTCCTCTGTTGTATCAGATAAAAACTTACTAATAATTGTTGTCCCATCACATCTTATGAGAGAAATGGCTTGCAAAATTACAGGTTTAATCTCAAAGGATACAATTATAGTATCAGCCTCCAAGGGCATTGAGAACAAAACCCATTTAACTATGTCCGGCGTGCTGAAAGAAACTCTTCCGGAAATCTCAGAAAACGGATTAGCTGTCCTTTCGGGCCCCAGCTTTGCCAAAGAAGTCGCAAATATGGTACCGACTCTGGTCACTGTAGCATCAAAAGACAAGAATGTTGCTGAATTTGTGCAGCATGTTTTTTCCACAGAGTTTTTTCGGGTTTATACTACCGACGATTTAATCGGCGTTGAACTGGGCGGTTCCGTAAAAAATGTTATCGCCATTGCAGCAGGAATAATAGATGGACTTGATTTTGGATTAAATACAAGGGCAGCTCTAATAACGAGAGGGCTCGCAGAGATGAAGCGACTTGGATTAAAGTTAGGCGCAAGCACCCATACTTTTTCAGGGCTTGCAGGGATAGGCGATCTAATTCTTACCTGCACTGGAGATTTAAGCCGCAATCATACCGTGGGCAAAAAAATTGGAGAAGGAAATAAGTTAAACAAAATTCTTTCTGAAATGCGCATGGTCGCAGAGGGAGTAAAAACAGCCAAGTCCATTTATAACTTGTCAAAAAAAATAGGTGTTGAAATGCCTATCTGTCAGGAAACTTATCATATTCTTTATAACGATGTTTCACCTGAAGAGGCTGCACACAGGTTGATGAGCCGCGATCTCAAACAGGAAATAGATGAATAAAAAAAAATACCCTTCCTGTTTTGGTGTAATTGACTCTGTTTTTCCCAAAAAAGAGAACGGACTTAGAATTACTCCGGCAACCTGTTTTGCCTGCTTTCATAAAACAGAGTGCTTAAAAACAGCAATGCAGGGACCGGGTGGATTAAAAGTTAAAGATGAATTTATTGACAGGGCATATGAGTCCAAAATGATAGGCTTTCTGGAAAGATGGTCCAAAAAGAAAGACATCAATCGCAGGCTTAAAGAACAGGGGTCGGGGGGTCGGGGATCAGGGATCAGGAGGAACTAATTCATGAAAACTATTAAAGATACTGCAATTTCAGGCAAGAAGGTTCTGATCAGGGTTGACTTTAACGTCCCAATGGATGAGCAACAAAATATTACTGATGATACACGTATACGTGCTGTTTTACCTACTTTGAAATATGCATTGGACAATAATGCTGTATTGATTATAACTTCTCATTTGGGCCGGCCAAAGGGTAAGGTCGTGCCTGAATTCAGTCTTGCTCCTGTTGCCAAGCGCCTTGCCAGGCTTCTTGAAAAAAATGTCATAATGGCGTCTAACTGTGTCGGCCCTGATGTAGAAAAAATTGTATCAAATATGAATGCCGGCGATGTTTTACTTCTTGAAAATCTGCGTTTCCACCCTGAAGAACAAAAAAATGATGATGTATTTGCAGAAGAACTGTCTAAGCTCTGTGATGTTTATGTTAATGATGCATTTGCTGTATCTCACCGTTCCAATGCTTCTGTTGTGGCAATAACTAAATATGCGCCTTTATCTGTTGCAGGTTTTTTACTTCAAAAGGAGCTTGATTATTTCAAAAAAGCCATGGCCGATCCAAAACGTCCCCTTGTTGCTATTGTTGGAGGTTCAAAGGTATCAAGTAAGCTGGGGGCTTTAGAAAACATGCTTAAACATGTTGACAAGTTCATAATCGGTGGAGCTATGGCTAATACTTTTCTAAAAAGCACAGGCTGCAGTATTGGCAAATCAAAAATTGAGAAAGATCTTATTGATGTCGCTGGATTAATAATAAAAAAAGCAGCAAAGAACGGAATAAAATTTTATCTCCCTGTTGATGCAAAAGTGGCCAGCCAATTCAATTCAAAAGCCGAGGTAAAGATTGTACCCATACAGGAAATACCTTCCGAATGGATGGCACTTGATATAGGGCCTGCAACTTCTTTGCTTTATTCTGAAGTTCTGCAAGATGCAAAAACAATAATCTGGAATGGCCCAATGGGTGTCTTTGAAATAGATGCTTTCAGCAGGGGAACAATTAACATGGTAAACAGCGTGGCTGAATCTTATGCGATGACAATTGTCGGAGGCGGCGATACAGACGTCGCTGTACACAAAACTGGCAAAAGTGATATGATAACATATATATCAACGGGCGGAGGTGCTTTTCTAACGCTGCTTGAAGGCAAATCATTGCCCGCCGTAGTTGCTCTCAACAATACTTAGGGGGGGCGGGAAATGCCCCTTAAGCCCTCTACCGGCAAATATATAATTCTATTTTTTGTTGCCGTATGTGTCTTTGCTTTGGCTGGATACATATACAGCAAACCTTTATTAAAATATATTACTCAATATTACCATCTTCTTACCGATAAAGAAAAAATCGAAGGCTTTATAACCTCCTATGGAAATGGAATAGGAGCACCTGCAGTTTTCATTATAGTTCAAATTTTACAGGTGCTGTTCGCGCCCGTTCCGGGTGAAGCAAGCGGCTTTCTTGGAGGATATCTTTTTGGAATAACCAGGGGGTTTATATATTCAAGCATTGGCCTCACTATAGGCTCATGGATAAATTTTTTAATTGGTCGCTTTTTAGGAGAACATTATGTCAGAAAACTTATTCCAGCCAGGCAGCTAAACAGGTTTGACACCATCATAAAACATCAGGGAGTCATAGCTGTTTTTATTTTATTTGTTTTCCCGGGCTTTCCAAAAGACACTCTTTGCTTTTTCCTTGGATTCAGCGCTATTCCAATCAAGCTTTTCATGATACTCGCTTCTGTTGGACGTATGCCCGGAACATTTATGTTAAGCCTTCAAGGTTCACTGCTTCTTGAACAGAGCTATGAAATGTTTGCACTTATTTTTGGTATATGCATTGTATTAATATTTATAACTTTTCGTTATAAAGAAAATCTATACAGATGGATAGAAAAATTTAATGGAACTGATAAGCGCTAACCATTGACGATTATCTAAAACAATGATAAGGAATGGAGATGAAATAATTTTCCCTAACTATGCATCACAGATTCAGGCCGCCTTTGCCCGATCTCAAATCACAAGTTATTGAAATAGCTCGCTATTCCATCAACTTTTGTGATCTGAGATCAAACAAATTCGACCCAAATCTGTGCGCCTACTTGAAGAAGTTATTTCGTCCACGTTCCTAATAAGACCTTACTTGTAAATCAAGGAAGGAAAAAAATTGGCATTCTGGAGTGTAAGAGAAGAGCTCAGTCAGGCAAATAAATTAAGACGTTCGTTTTACGAACTATTGAGAGACGATCTGGACCAATTCATGGTCAGTTACGCCCTTATAGATTCCTACAAAAATTTTCTAAGCAAAAATATCTCTTACCCTTTTGTTGAAAAACGTGAGCTTAAACCACGTGCCCGCATTCCTGACGTGGAATATGAATACCAAAATGCTTTCCTGGTAATTTTTCTTGAAGATACAATTCCCTCTGTTCATAAGAAGTATATAAGATTTTTCGACGTAAACAAGACCACCAAAACTAATCTTCTTCATTCCAAAACACTTCAACTTGCAGACGACTTTGACAGAAATCAGAAACACCTCGACTCAGTTCATTTTTATGACTTTATTAAAACTCTTCTTCCAGTTGATTACGCCCTTCTTATTCAAAGAACTCCAGGTATTAAGAAAAGAGACCGCTACAATCTTTCTCATTTTCATGTAAAAATTGACTGGCCGATTGCAGATGCAGCCGAAGCTCTGGCTCAAAGTCTTCGCTATATATCAAAAGATCTGTATGAAAAGGGAGATAAATACGCAGAAGATATACAAAAAAAATTTTTCGAATATTATGGTCTTCATGTCACTGCCGGCGGCAGAAGAACCGCTGCTATTGTAGCCGCCCAGTATCTGAAAAAAATTCCATGTATTAGTACCGTGTATGTAGGAAGCAGTGAATCAAGAGCTTTGATGCGGATTTCCGAAAGAGGGGTATCAAAGTCAATTCTTATGAAGTTTACAAACGAAGAATTACACCGGATTTCAGAAGCAAACAGTCTTACTCCAAGCACTTTCAAGAAGAACTATATGGTTGCATGTGAAGAAAAAGATGGTGTTTTCATATTTCAGGCAACCTATTCCTATACAAACTGTTCAAGGCCACCTGATGATGGCAAACTTCATGAACTTAATCCCGATCTATACTGGCTGACAGTCGACGCTCAATATATAATTCCAAAACCAGGTGTTTGGCAATATTCTCCTCTTCCGATCAACGCAATCTATAAGGGTATGGAATAGCAAGCTATTTCAAGCCTGAGCAACACAGCTATTGATGTTCATGTCCAGCAAAAAATCGCAAGTTATGGCCTTTCGAGGTATAAGAGCAGGCTCTAAGTAATACCGGCTAAATCTGTTCAATTCTTACTGCGCAGACTTTGAACTCCGGTATCCTGGCTACAGGATCAAGGGCATCGTTGGTTAAGAAATTAACCGCCATTTCCCCAAAATGAAATGGTATAAAAACTGTCCCTTCGGGGCTTCTTTTTGTAATACGAACACGGGCTTTAATCTCTCCGCGGCGGGATCCAATCTTAACTACATTTCCGCTTTCTATTCCCTTTTTTGCAGCGTCAAAAGGATGAATTTCAGCAATAACTTCAGGTGAAATGGCATGGAGTCCTTTAACCTTGCGGGTCATAGTGCCGCTGTTGTAGTGATAGAGTTCTCTTCCGGTTGAAAGAAGGAAGGGATATTCTTTATTTGGAAGTTCATTTGGAAGGATAAATTCAACTGATTGAAACAGGCCTTTTCCACGTGCAAATTTATCTTTATGAAGATATGGCGTACCAGGATGCTCCCAGCTTGTGCATGGCCATTGAAGTCCATGATTTTTGAGTCGTTCGTAGTGAATCCCTCCGTAATTCGATACAAGATTAGCGATTTCCTCCATAATATCTTCAGGATGATTATAATTCATCGGGGTTCCCATCTTCTCAGATAAACTGCATATTATTTCCCAGTCGGGTTTTGAATCGCCAATGGGTTCTATTCCTTGCCTTACACGCTGAACACGCCTTTCCGTATTGGTAAATGTGCCGTCCTTTTCTGCAAAACTGGCAGCAGGAAGTACCACATGGGCAAGTTTGGCTGTCTCAGTCATAAAGATATCCTGAACAACTAAAAAATCCAGTTTTTTAAGGACTGCTTTAACATGTTTCAAATTAGGATCGCTTACAACAGGGTTTTCACCCATTATGTACATACCTTTTAACTTTTCATTAAGAACGGCAGGCCACATATCCGTTACAGCAAGACCTGGTTTTGAGGAAAGCTTAATGCCCCAGGCATTTTCAAATTTTTCAACATTTTTTTGTTCAGAAACGCTTTGGTAGCCGGGAAAAACATTGGGAAGAGCGCCCATATCGCAGGCTCCCTGCACATTATTCTGGCCTCTTAAAGGATTAACCCCTCCTCCTTCGATCCCGACGTTACCACATAACATAGCCAAATTGGCTATTGACTTAACATTATTGGTCCCAAATGAATGCTGGGTTATACCCATAGCATATGCAATAGAGCCGTTTTGGGCCTGAGCATAAATGCGTGCCGCTTTTTTAAGATCTTCAGACGGTATACTGGTGAGTCTTTCAACAAACTCAGAATTGTATTTCATCACCGTCTCTTTCATGGACATAAAATTCTCGGTTCTTTCTGCCACATAAGAGGCATCATACAAATTTTCTTCAATGATGATATACATCATTCCGTTTAACCAGACCACGTCTGTCCCGGGTTTGGGACGCAGCCAGATTTCAGCATATCTCACCATCTCAATTTCACGGGGGTCAACAACTATCAGCTTTGTCCCGCGCTCAATTATGGCCTTTTTCATATTAAGAGCTATGACAGGATAGTTTTCGGTAGAATTACTCCCCGTCAAGAGGATAACATCAGCCTTTCTAAAATCGGCTATAGAGTTGGTCATTGCCCCGCTTCCAAAAGATGCGGCCAGACCGGCCACAGTAGGAGCGTGTCAGAGACGGGCGCAGTGATCAACATTGTTTGTACCAACAACTGCGCGCATAAATTTCTGCATGAGGTAATTCTCTTCATTCGTACACTTTGCCGAACTCAAACCAGCCAGACTATCGGGGCCGGATTTGGCCTTTATCTCCAAAAATTTCCGGGCAATCAGCGAAATCGCCTTTTCCCAGCTCACCTCCCAGAAATATTCCCCTTTTCTTACAAGCGGAGTCTTAAGCCGGTCAGGGTGACGGACAAACTCGCTTCCGAATCTGCCCTTGACGCATACATTTCCAAAATTGGGACTATCAATAGGATCTGTGGTAACTTCTACAATTGTTTGCCCTTTAATATTCAAAGTAATAGAACATCCACAGCCGCAAAAAGGACAAACTGTTTTAATCTTCTTGATTTCGTTTGCAGCAACAGGCAGGGTAACATTTTCTTTCACAAGAGCACCGGTTGGACAGTTGTCAACACAGGCTCCACAGGAAACACATTTGTCATTAATTCTAATAGAAACAATGCCGGGGAACCCGTTCTCTTCAAACTCTTTTCCTTCCAGCTCAAAAGCTCCATATTCACAGCTATTCTCGCAGCGCTGGCAAAATATACACTTGTTTGGATCAATAACAATAAAGGGGTGGCTGCTGTCAACTGCATACTGACGGCGCTTGAGCATTTTTGAAATTGGAAATCTAACCCCGTATTCGATGGACAGGCTGCGCAATTCACATTTATTAAGAGCCACGCATCCGCACTGCAAACACCTTTCAGACTCACGTAAAGCTGTTTCCTCGCTGAATCCCAGTTCTATTTCGTCAAAATCCCTTGTACGCCTTTCCGGAGCCCTGACCGGCATCTTTTCTCCTAAACGAAGGGTAATATGCTCAAAATTATGCAAATCAACATCTTCAAACTTTTTACCCTTAGTAAAATTAATCTGGCGTTTAGGATGAGGCAGCGGCGTGTCGGTAAGATATGAATGGATGGCGTTGGCTGCCTTTCTGCCACCGGTAATAGCCTGGATAACTGTTCTGGGGCCGCGAACAACGTCGCCCCCTGCAAAAACACCTTTTTCTGAAGTCTGGAATGATTGAGGACTGGCAATAATGGTACCGCCCGGAAGAACATGAGGTTTTATATTTTCATCCGGCAATTCCATCCATGAAAGGTCAGGAATCTGTCCGGGTGCCAGAATTACAGTATCTGCTTCACGAATTTTTTCTGATCCTAAATAAGGAATGGGAAGACGTCTACCTTTCTCGTCGGGCTCACTTAATTTCATTCTGACTGTTTCGAGCTTAAAAAATTTCTTTTCCCTGCTGATTTTTGAAAGACCTGTCATATAAATAAAACTAACGCCCTCTTGTTCAGCTTCCTTGACTTCCCTGTGAATTGCAGGCATCTCCATCATTGAACGCTGATATATAACAACAACTTCATCTACGTCCATCCTCACGCAAGTCCTGGCTGTATCAACAGCCGCATCACCGCCACCTATAACTGCGACTCTTCTGCCTATTGCAGGGGGCTGCCCAAGACTTACATTCAAAAGAAAATCAGAGCCTGAAAGCACTTCATCCAGTTCCTCTCCTTCAATGCCTGATTGCTGTTTTTTCCATGCGCCTATACCTAAGAAGAAAGCCTCAAAGCCCTCCTCTTTAAGACTTTTAATAGTAAAATCAACTCCCAGCCTCCGCCCCATTCTGGTATTCACACCTGCTCTGAGTATGCTTTCTATTTCCTGATCGACTATCTTTCTGGGAAGACGAAATTCAGGTATGCCATAACGAAGCATGCCTCCAAGTTGCGGCATGGCCTCGAATAATGTTACACAATGACCCATTTGTGAAAGATAATAAGCAGCGGAAAGACCGGCTGGACCTCCTCCTATCACAGCAACTCTATGCTCGGAAGAAGGAGCGGGCGGGATGACATCAGTATCTTTATGTTGAATAGCATAATCCGCCACAAAACGTTTTAAATGATTTATACCTATGAATTCTTCAACAAGAATGCGGCGGCATCTTGATTCACAAAAATGCGGACATACTCTACCTATGGAAAGTGGAAGGGGGTTCTTCTCTTTGATGAGTTTCAGAGCTTCAATAAACTCACCACGTGCAATCAGGCTGAGATATCCCTGAATATTGATATGAGCCGGACAAGTTTGAGTACATGGTGCAACGCAATCGCCATAATGCCTTGACAGCATGCTTGTTAAAACGCGCTGTCTTGACTCTGTAACACGATCACTTTGAGTGGCAACTTTCATGCAGTCTTCCACAGAAGTGGAACAGGCAGGCAATAAATCCTTGCTACCATCGACTTCGACTACACATATACCGCAAGGATGTTCGACCGTCTTTGCCGGCACATAGCATAGCGTTGGGATAATGATCCCTGCCGCATTTGCAGCATTTAAAATTGTTGTGCCGGGATCAACCCATAACGTTTGACCGTCAATTGTTATTTCAAATTTAGACATTGCGGGTTGCTATATACTATAGTTGATGCGATTGTTAGGAACGTGAACGAATTAACTTCCTCAAGTAGGCGCACAGATTTGGGTCGAATTTGTTTGATCTCAGATCACAAAAGTTGAAGGAATAGCTTACCTATTTCAAAATTTTTGTGATCTAAGATCGGAAAAAGGCAGCCTGAAGCTGTGATGCATAGTTGAGGAAGTTATTTCGTCCACATTCCTAAAGATCAAGCACAAGACGCAAGCCTTCATCTACTAAGCGGGTAGTCCCTACAAAGCAATGCAGGTTTGGAAATACCGCCCTGTGTTGCTTTGTAAACACCTGATTTTTCGATACGTGCTGCCAGAAGCTATGATATGTAACTTATTGAAATTATTAACCTGCACTGTTTTGTAGGGACTACCTACTAAGCTTACAAAACGCATAGACAGTACACCGACACATTCGTCAAGGTATGCCTTGTCTATTGTAACAACTTGTGAGACATTGGCGACAGAATCATTTGGCAGGTCAGTATGCTCTGATGGAAGGAAAACATTACCCGGAGCTTTGCCAAGACGAAGATTACCGGTGAGCGCCACAGCTATAATAGTATTAATCATGCTTCGATTGAAGGGATTTGCTTGAACGATGAGCACAGGTCTTCGAAATCCTGGCTCAGATCCTTCACTAGCTGGAAGATCAGCCCACCAAATCTCACCTCTATGCATTACCAGTTTTTCCTGAAGACTGTAGTCGACTGCATCTTCGCCAGTGAAGAGTCAATGGAGCTATCTTCTTCCGCATAGATCTTGTCAAGTTGCCTCTTGATTCCGTCACGTCTGAGGATTTGAACAAATTCGGCTATTGCTCTAGCGTATAATTCACTCCTTGACAGACCCAAGCGCTTGGCTGCCTTCTCCCCTTCTTTGAAAATGGAGTCTGGTATTGATATAGCGGTCTTCATATTATGAAGTATAACTTATATTATACCGTCTGTCAAGCGCAATATTTGCCCAACAGCTATTAGCTTTTTACTTTATAATGCTAAGTGGTTAGCCATGAATTTGAATAAAGAACCTTGCCCATGAGAACACGCGTTGTTTTATAATGCTCCAGCTCTTTTTGGTCTAAAGAAGCAGGGTCAGGTTCGTTTCCATCCATGATATCATGTACCAATTTCACATGTTCAGGTCTTTCTCCCTTGGCAATGCTCAATAATTCCTTGTCATACCCGTCGACAATCGCAGAATAGAGGCCATGTTTCATAAGCATAATCATATATGTACGGTTCAGGTAGGGACGAAGGTCTTCAGGCGCGCCATTGGAAATATTGGAAAGCCCAACAATAGATTTGGCTTCAGGTGCAATGTCTCCTAACATGCTCATGAATTCCAGACCGGAGAGAACCTGGTTTGCATCAACACATATTGGAGTAGCAATAGGATCAATCCAGATATCTGATGTGGGAATACCTGCCTCATTTGCCTGATAGATAAAATCGACCGCCATGGCAGCCCGCTCATTAGCATCCCGAGGCATTCCTTCCTTGCCCCATAGCAGTCCTATAACATCCGCTTTATATTGAGTAACCATTGGGATACCCTTTTCCAGCCTTTCAGGCTGCAATGAAACTGAGTTCATCAATGGCTTTGCTTGTGTATTTGCCTTTAAACCAGCCTCCATGGCGACGAGATTTGTAGTATCAAGAGAAAGAGGAAGATCGCTAACCTCCCGGACTGTTCTTACCAGCCAGTCCATCATCTCATCACCGGCTTTACGGGCCGGGCCTATATTCAAATCAAGATAGTCTGCACCATTTTTTGTTAGTACACGAGCCATATCCTGAATAGGTCCGGGATTTTTTTCCTTCATTGCCGGCCCGATTGTTTTAGACATTATATTAATATTTTCCGCAACACAGATAACCATGGGGAACCTCCGGGGTATTGGTTAATTGAATATTAGTTGTAAAAGTTTCCTAAACGATTTAACATCTTGTAATTGTTCAAATTAGCGTACCTTCGGTGCAAACATAAGTGGCTAAAGTGAGCTAAAGTATATTAAAATGCCTAAAGTTAGGGCAAACTCTAAATAACTTTAGCTTATTAATTAGCACGCCAAAGGCGTACCACCAATTTTCAATAGTCAGTTTTCAATTTTAAATTTTAAATCTTCCATTGTTTCAAATACGCCGGCAGATGACTTGCCTCTCTTGGCCCTATGAGTATTTCCCAATCAGGCAATTCTTCTTCCAGTTCTCCGCTTATGGTTGCAAGATAACCGGGAATAACCAGTTTGCGATGTTTAACTTTTTCCTCAATACCGGATTTTTTTACAAAGGTCGCAACAGTATCGGCTGCAAATTTGCCCGCGGCCCAGGCTGTCAGGACTGAAAGTCCTTCAGTATCTTTTATCAACAGATAGGACGGTACCCGGCTGGAATCTACCTCGCCGGAAACAATAAAATAGGTAAGAGAAAAATTCCCGGTAATAAGAACCGGTGAAGTTTCATTTGCAGCACCGATTTCATAGATCTTCTGGTCCACAGCCATAGGACGTTGAGGATCTGTAAAAATATTCATGCTTGCAAGCAGAAGCGGAAATACGCTGTGCCCCTCTATTTCCGACATTACAATCACACCACCATATTTTGCTGTCATCTGGCAGGCAATCATGGTTTCTTTCATCAAGTTGTCGGCCATTTCGCAAGGAAATACAATTGTCGGAAATCCAAAAGGTTTAAATTTTTTTAACAAAGCAGATCTTCTTATAATAATCTGATCCTCAAGAGCTTGCTTGGCAGTCCTTGCCCCTGAATCCAGGACTAAATCCTTTAATCCCTTTGCTATTAATTTTTCAGAGACTTCTGACAACTCTTCGAGGTTGCTGCCCTTAACGGCTAATGGACAAGAAAGCTCTTTTGCAAGATTACCCATTGATTCAAAGTTGTCCTTATTGGCAGCATAAAGTAATGGTTTTCTGCTTGAACAGCTTCCGGCCGCCTGAGATAGTGCATCTGTATCTTCGTTCATTAATACCAGACCAGCATCAGTTTCGTTGCAAACTTTCTCAACTAATGCCCCAAATTTGGAAGCATCCCCGGACTCTGCTTTGATTGCAACCAGCCCAGGCCTCAATACAAGGCCAACTCGTTCATAGACAATATCGTTAAACTTTTTAAGCCTGGCTGCAATCTTTGTTTCATCCATATTATCCGAAAGAAGAAGCGTGAATGCAGGAGGATTTTCAAAACGTTTCTCATGGCGGAATAATACAGTTTCTCCGCCCAACTTTACTGCACGGTCGCCAGTACCTATAACTATACTTCTTACAGGAGGTGCTGAGGCCTCACCTATCTCTTCTTTCACATCATCAGGGATATCCGGACATGCGTCAAGTTCAGCCTGACCCGCCGCCAGTTTCATGGCAAACGCCAGGCAGGTTGGAACCCCGCACTTGCCGCAGTTAGTCTTCGGAAGCTTTTTAAAAATCTCTATACCTGAAAGTCCCATAACTATTCTTCTCCTTATTCACTATTCACTAAAATCACATCAACGGATCCATTGTAAGAGCAGGATGCCCTTTTTCCTCAAGAAAAGGAAGAATTTCTTCCTCCGTAGTTCCAACTGTATCATCAGCAATCATATCCGCAAAATTCGTGATACCCATTTTCTCGCATATAGGCTTCATTCTTTCGGCAATTTCTTCTTTCAGCATCTTTGGAAGCCATACCACACGTTTTAAACCTCCTTCAGCCAGCAAAAACTTGCTACTGCAAATATAATGCTTACTTACTCCAAGAAAACCTGGCGTCTGGTTTCCACCACCTACCATGCCGGCAAGAGTCGTAAACTTCATTCCGCATGGTGTCATTCCCCTGGAATCTCTGTTTACTACCATAATACCATTACACATGGGAAGGATTGTAGCTACACACTCAAAACAGCCACATGCCGTCATTGGAAAATCCATCAAGCTGTAAGCACTTACCTGCTCAACTTTCTGGCGTGATGCTTTATTTACAAAATCAGTAATTCCCTTCCACCGCCCAAGAAGGGGTTCCGTACATTCCCCCTTTGTAATAGGCTGATTCGGGCCCGTAGGATTGATCTCAAAAGAAGCCTTACAGTCAAGCCAGTTATAAGCACCGCACATCCCTACGCGTTCAGGGGTAATTATGCATACATGACTGGGAGCAAAAGACTGACACAATGTACATGAATAATAGGTCTCTTCTGTTTCATCGGTCATACCTTCAACTCTCTCATCTCTTTCTTTATATACTCTCTTTGCCTGTGCTAAAATTTCTTTGACCTTTTCTTCTTCTGTATAAATCTTAACCTGGACTTTATCGACAATACCTCCAAAATCCTGATGGTACTTGGCATGCATAACCGTGCCGAGGTGTTGGAGCAAAAATCCTTTTTCAACAGCAGCCTTGCCTACCCTGATCCACATAATGTTTCTCTGTCCAATGTGCATTATGCCCTGAACATAATTAACAAGATGATGGATCTGACGCTCTAATATCGGCTCAAAGTCCGACTGCATCTTCCGGCCGGCAACCTCTATAAGCATTGCAAACGGGAGCTTATCCCCCTCTTTAACCTGGTCAAGATCCGGACCAATCATTTCAACTTTTCCATCTTCAACTTCTGACATATCTTTTGAAACAGTCAGTTCAACTCCCAGGGTTCTTCCACCGCCGCATTCAAAATAGAGATCATCCTTGCGGATACGCTCTCCCTCAAATGCAGGGCCATATGACATGGTAATATCGACTTTTGTAACCGAAACTTTTAACCCCCGGACTTCAATGGCCTTTTGAACTATTTTATCATGAGGAATATTACTCACAACATGTTCATATGTACAAATACCGGTAGGTAAAATTTCAGGTATCGGTGTGTCAGCTATGGTCGGGAATCCCCAGTTAATAGCTCCTGCCGCATTAGCATACCACTTATCGGTCACTGTCCCTAGCGGCATTGCAAAAGCAAATACCCTGTCTTTATTATAATAAAGGTTCCCCTTAAAATCTCCGGGCTTAATCCCACCAAAGGACATGGCAACACGTGTTGCAAATCCTATGGCAAACACGGCTGCCCTGTAACTCGGCCCAAAAGAGACCAACCGGGTAGGCCAACCGATCTGAACTTCGGCTTCTATCAACTGCTCTGACATGGTTTTGCCTTCGTGATCGCCGCACATAAATACATATAGATTCTTTTCTTGAAGCTCTATTGCAATCTTTGCCGCAATCTCAACGCTCGGCGCAGCCCCTAATATCGCAGCAAATCCCGGTGCAGTGCCATCGACAAATTCCACGCCGCGTTTTCGCATGATAACATCGTCGGCTGCTCCCAGCCATATGTTGTCAGGAAGCGGATCTTCTGCCTTTGTGTAAAAATCGGGCTGCTCCAGATATAGTATCGCCTCAATGATTTCTTCTGCAAAATAGGTAGCCATGCCGGCCTCAAGCGCTGGAGCCAGATAGGGAAGCCAAACTTTATCACTTACAGGCGGCGGGACAAGCTCTTTGCACTTGTCCAGTATCTGGCGAACATCTCCCAATGTCTCTACCGGGATTCCAAGCATCCCGTAAATAATCGGAAGATAATACGTCGTATTCGGAAAGCCTATCTCTTGATCAGTCCCCCATTTCTTTAATGCTTCCTCATATTTTTCCTCTGCCATCCCCACAATTTTGTGGGCACCTCGAATTGCTGCCGAACAAATTATCTTAGACACTGTTTATCCCTCTCATAAAGTTAGCTCATAAGCTCATAGCTATAGACTTTCAGATAATTAATTTCACAAGGATAGGAACGTGGACGACTGATAACGCAGTGAAATTATTTATCTGAAAGTCTATAAAAGGAAATCCCTATTTCCCAGTCATTAAATCTTTAATTGATTCTTTGACCAGACTAATCGCCTCAGGATGTCTCATCACCAGAATATCAGCTCCGGCAAAAAGTACACACTGAGCTGTTAAGGCCTCAATCAATATACCTCTCTTTTTTATATCTCCGAGCAGCGGCGCTTCAGATTCAGGAACTTTAACCTCTTTTGTTTTCCATACTTCTCTGGCAAGATTAGAAATAATCGGAAACTGAAGCCTTTCATCTTCCTGAATCAAAGCTGCCATTCGAATCCGTTCCATTACACTGTAACAATATTCAAGTCCATATCCTAACGCACCGGTTGACGGATCAATAATAATCTTTTCATCCGGCACATTTAAATTTCCTAAAAGGATATTAAGCTGCTTGGCAAGATTTATATCAATTGGCGTTGAAGCAACCACAGTATGCTTATAGCCTATAGCCGTTGCCCCAATCGCACGATAGTTCCCTTCTGCAACAGGGCCGATTATTAAGTTCCTGCCATCGCAAACCTCGCAAACCGCCTTTAATACATCAGTATCCTTTTCAACATTGCTGCATCCCAGGACAATCATTGGAACATCCACTGCATCAGAGACTTCTTTAGTGATTTTGGCGGCCTCGTCGGCGGAAAGGTCCTTATCATTGGGATCGGTGCCGGCCAGTTGCAATGCAATCATTTCCGCCCCATAAGTGTCAACGCATTTACGAGCCCATGCAGCAGGCTCCTTAATAACGTCAGCAAACGGTTCTATTGCTGTTTCAGGCCAATCTTCGGGTTCACTGTCATAAACCTCCATTGCTATCTTGGGAGGATTGGGCATTTCACCTTCAAACAGATGAAACGGATAACACGATTCACCTCCAACAATAACGGTCTTTCCTTCCCGTCCCAACGGGATTTCCCTTATTTTTCCTGTGTAAGAAACCTTTGGTATCTCAAAAGTCATTATTCTTTCCCCTTCAGACCTGGTTAATTGGTTAATTAGTGTTTGATCGGTCTTGGCATCAGTCCTGCCTTTTCCACAATGCCCGGAACAATATCTTCCCAGGCAACAGCCATTATATGAACACCATGAATTCCCTTGATCTCTTTTATCTGTTCAATAATCTCAAGACATATTTTTACGCCCTCTTCTTTTGCATCTTTTGCATCCGCCATCCGATTAACTAATTCCTTAGGCACACTTAATCCGGATACATTATTCCTCATATAACGTGCCATGCCAACGGACTTTACAGGTATTACTCCGGCCAGAATATGAACATTTTGATCCAGACCGCGGTCCCTGACCATATCCATCCATCTGATAAATTTAGGAACATCAAAAATAGCCTGCGTCTGAATAAAGTCTGCACCAGCCTTGATTTTTTTTGCCAGGCGGGTAACGCGAAATTCAAAAGGATCGGCAAAAGGATTAGCTGCTGCTCCAAGGAAAAGCGGCACCTCTCCCGAAATATCATCACCGGATAAAAATTTCTTTTCATCACGCATATGTTTTAATGTTTGAAGAAGCTGCATAGAATCAATATCATAAACACCCTTGGCTGTGGGATGGTTGCCAAACTTCTGATGATCACCGGAAAGGCATAATACGTTTCGAATCCCCAGCGCAACGGCTCCTAAGATATCGCTTTGAATAGCAAGACGGTTTCGATCCCGCACGACCATCTGCATCACCGGCTCTACGCCAACCTGTTTCAAAATTACGCATCCGCTCAGACTTGACATCCGAACGATTGCCGTCTGGTTATCAGTCACATTCAAGGCGTCGCAATAGGATTTAAGGAGTTCTCCCTTTTTCTGAATCACCTTTGCTGAGGTGCCCTTTGGAGGACCGCATTCAGCAGTTACAGAAAACTGTCCGCTGGATAATATTTTTTCTAGATTACTGCCCGATTTCATAATCATCACTCTTCCTATATTTTAGAGTTATCAATCTTCAATGGTATTGGGCCCAAAGTTCTGACTTTTTCAGTTATTTCTCCGGCCAGCTTGCAAAACCTGTTGGCTTCAGCGGATGACAGATTATAGATCTCCAATCTTTCTTTTTCTATTGATAGCTTTCCAAGTAATTTTTTAACATATTGCACTCGCTTCCTGGCCCTGAGATTTCCAGTTAAATACTCGCAATTTCCTTCCAGGCATCCCATCAAACACACACCATCCGCTCCGTTTTCCAAAGCCTTCAGGATATGTATAGTCCCGACTGCTCCTATGCAAGGTACCTTAATATCTCTATATTTGTATGTGAAGCACACTCCATATGCTCATTATACCTGATACAATAAGGGCAGTCATTAACAGGATATGTCTTGTCAAATTGCGCTATTTTGCCGCCAATAAACGCCGACTTTTCAACCAGATAAACAAAATATCCCGAATCAGCCAGGTCAAGACATGCCTGAACGCCAGCAATCCCGCCACCGACTACTAATACTGATCCGACTTTAGCAAACATTTTTTAATATGATTAAGGAACGTGGACGAAACAACTTCCACAAGTAGACGCACAGATTTGGGTCAGATTTGTTCGATTTCAGATCACAAAAGTTGATGGAATAGCAAGCTATTTCAATATTTTTGTGATTTGAGATCGGGCAAAGATGGCCTAAAGCTGTGATGCATAGTTGTGGGAGTTAATTCGTCCACGTTCCTTATAATTTCTTTGTGTTCTTCGTGAGCTTCGTGGTGAAAAAAACATAATAAAAAAGCTCAGATTTTGACCGTTCACAGTATAAAATATGATTTTTGAAGCATTCTAACCGTGAACCGTTTTTCAGGCAGTAAGATCCTCTCTTACAATTTTTCGCGTCCCTCCATGCCCGCTCACACTCCAGTCTTTAATGGGAAATATTTCTTCTAACTTTTCTAATTGATTTAGAGCCTTCAAGCGATCAATTATTAACTGCCATACGCAATCAACATCAGGACTTATTTCGCATTTGCCGTTCATGGATCCACCGCAGGGACCGTTTAACAGGCCTTTTGAACACCTGGCAATGGGACACAATCCCCCTGTCTTGTCCAGGATACAATTTCCACATCCTGCACAACGTTCCGACCAAACGCCCATTTCCTCGGTCAAGCCCATAAAAGTAGTATTAAGGCCAGGCAATATCACTTTATCAGGATACCTTTCCGCCATAGCCTGAACACCTATACCACAGGCAAGCGAAAGAACAACATCACAGTCAGCAACCAAATCCTTAACAGAATCTAAAAATTCAAAATCACATTGCCGCAAAATAGCTTCCTCTTTGATTTCGACATCCCGCCCTGCCATTTTCCTGTCCATACGAATCATTGATGCCAGAATTTCCACCTCGCGCATACCACCGGCAAAAGAAATGGCAACGCAGGTCTGACAACCCAATACCAGGAGGCGGCTATAACCACTGATCATTTTTTTGATTTCGTCAAAGTCCTTCTGCTGTCCTACAATCATAATCTTTTACCTTCCTTATATTTACACAGAAATCAGGAGCCTTTTTTACAGATTCGTCATTCCCTAATCCCTGATCCCTGTCCTTGAGTTCCATATATTCTAAAACACCGCCCAGCCTCAAGCTTTGCCTGCTGCTCACTGAAACCTGAATCAATCTCTTTAAAACTGTTTCTTCGCTCGGCAATTGAAAGGCGCTGCATTTGCTGCCTGTCTGCAAGTTTCACATTTTGCGGTTCAAACTCAATGCTATTCCATTTCTGAAAACGACCTGCCTTAATGTCCTCTCCTTTAAGATAGCGATCAATGGATATAGCTGCATCCTTTCCGAAAGCTACAGCTTTCACCACCGAACGCGGGCTATAAGAAGCATCACCGCCGACAAAAATTCCCGAAATATTGGTTTCAAGGGTAAAGGGATCTTTAACTACATGGCCCATTGGAGAGACATCAAGATCAGGCACCCCCTTTGGCAAAAGACATATCACAGGCCTGACCTATAGACAGAAGCACGGTATCAGCTTCCAGTGACATTAATTCAGTCTCATCATATTGAGCGATTGAAACGGCCATTCATATCAAAAACAGCAGTGCAGCGTTTGAATTCAATGCTCTTGATATGCCCGTTTTTTCCTGTAAAATGTTTTGGGCCCCAATTGTTTATTATAGTTACTCCTTCATCCAGCACATTTTTTATCTCATATTCCCAGGCATGCATCTCATCACGACCCTCAAGACACACTATCCGAACCTCTTCCGGCTCCGCTTCTGAGAATGGATGGGTAGGCATATACGGCCGCAAATACAGGGAAAAGGCATTTCCTCTTTGATTAGTTTCAGGCCATCTCTGTATCTTCTCTCTGCAATCATTCCAATAAATCCATGAATGCTGATATGAACAGGGCATGCAGCTTTGCTATATGTGCCATACTTTTCAAATGCATCACCAGCTACAT
Source organism: Desulfobacteraceae bacterium (assembly GCA_014237365.1). GTDB lineage: Bacteria > Desulfobacterota > Desulfobacteria > Desulfobacterales > ETH-SRB1 > B13-G4. The sequence goes on from JABZFQ010000032.1 coordinate 24,763, forward strand.
AATTATCCCTCACAGCTACATTCTGCAAGGCATCCATAACTTTATTCAGGCGGATACCCTGGGGACAGGAAAATCTACAGGATTCGCATTGAGAACAATACCAGATGTTTTCAGAGGAAAGAACTCGCTTTTTTAGTCCATGAATAATCATATGTATAATTTTTCTTGGATCAAATTGAGAACAGGCATTACTAACAGGACAAGCTGCAACATGCTCCACATATAAAACAATGTTTGATAAGTTCATTTTCCGGAACATTGGCTATTTCAAATTTAAACCCCGGATCCAGGTCATTACTACTTAGAGCCTATTTCAGTAGGCCATGCACACATGGTTCGTGCCCTTCCAACAGGCCTTTTGGGTCGCGCTTAGTCGCCTACTGAAATAGGCTCTTATTGTCAAATCAAACACCCACTCATTGCTGGTTATCCCGACAATAAATTGTCGGGTTATTTTCGAATGACCCTAACGGGGCAAAACAATGCTTCCCCCAACTCGTGGATACGCCCTTTCCCACCTTCTCACTTTTCCACTTTCAACTGGCTGGCACCCAATATTTTAATTCGCTCAGTCATATCTTTAGCTGCATCAATAAATCCCTGATTCGATTCACGGGAAATCATGTACATCTCAATACGCGAAGGATCTAAGTTTAACTGCGAAAGAACATTTTTTACATAATTCACTCTATTCGATGCAACCTGGCTTCCTTTAACATTGTGACAGGTGTCTTCCAGACACCCGGCTACGTAAACACCATCTGCTCCATCTTCAAATGCTTTCAATAAACGGCTTATGCTGATGTTACCACTGCAGGAAAGTATTTCCACGCGAACATTTTTGGGAAATCCCAACTCAGATAGATTCTGCAAATCCTGTGAAAACGCATAAGCTGTATAGTGGCAGCAAAATGCCACTATATAGGGTTCTTCCAAATTGTCCGGTCGATCTGCCTGACGTAATATGTCAAACAAACTAAAGCGTTTAACGTCTTCCGATATTTTTAACTCAATGGCCTTAACCGGACACCCTGCAACACATATTCCGCAAGCCACACATTTAAGCGGTTCAATATGAGCAACTCCCTTTCCAGCCTCAATGCTCGGAGCAGTGAATGGACATAAACGCACACAAGTCAGACAGCCCACGCAACGTTTCTCATCCACAACAGCCAGCTTGCCCATTTCACTTAAACTATCTGCATCTACATATCCATCCTGCAAGGCCAAGATCTTCAAAGCTTTAATAACATCATTAAATCGAACATCCTGTGGGCACACAAATTTACAAGTGCGACAGCCCGTGCAATACCAGAGCAAATCAGATGAAAGCAGCTTGTTTTTCAGACCGAGTGATATCATATGAAGAATTCGTCTAGGATCAAATTCAGGTATTATTTGGCTGACCGGGCAGACACCAGTACAACTGCCACATTCAAAACATTCCTTGACATTCTCACCTTCCGGAAGTTCTGCTACTTCAAACTTAAATCGAGGTTCTAAATCTTTGCTATATATTGTCATAATTTCCTGCTCTTTAAGCGCCTAAAAATGCCTAAAATTAAGTTAAGCCTTCGGCGTGCTGTATTCCATAACGCCTATGTTCACCTGCAATTTTGAAGCGCAACGAAAAAACGGTCAGGTGGAACCCTTCGTTAACTACTAACCAATATCTGGTTCTTTTTTCTTTAAATTTCCGATAATCAACGGCGTAGCGATGCCAAGGTGAACAGCCATAAAATAATTTATATTTATTCCACTTTTTAAGTAAAGCCATACTACACAGCCACTTAGAAGCACCATTACGATCGTTATGAACCAGTAAAAATATGAAAGGATCCACTCAGGACGATCATTCTTTGGTGTTTTTCTTAACTGCCAAAGCCCATGCAGTTCTGCGACTGAGCCACCACCAACGCCTAACAAAAAACCGTCTAAAAGGGATAGCTCAGTCATTAGTATTTTACCTTGTTCATCCAGGCAAATGTATTCCACACATCCTTCAACACACCAAAATCTGATTTTAATGCATAAAGTTGCTTTCTTCCTTTTGATGGAACAATAGATTTTCGCACTAAGTCAGGATGACTTTCGATAACTTTGGTTACAAATGATTCTCCAAGACCAGTTTCTTTGATGATGCCTTCAATAGTCCTGTAATCCCAATTGGGATCATCTAGGGGCCTCAAACACCTTTGTTTCATCTTTATTGATAATTACTCTTTTCCAATCCATATCAATTCTCCATCGAATGAATGAGGGTTTTTCCGCTAACGTTTAAAGCAAGGGCGCGGCTTTTTGCGTCCGCTGAATTTATTTGTTATGTCGTATCTTATTCAAAAATCTTCGATACCTCAGATTTTCTCAAATATATAACGACAACAAAAGCAGGTAGAACTTGGCAGAACTCCTTAATTTAGTCATTTCAGGTACTATTTAATTGCCGACAACTGGCCTTCAGCTTCAACCACTAACCCTTTTTTGCGAAATACGGCTACATATTTTTCAATATCTGTTCCAGATACCCCTATCTTTTTGGTCAACTCGTCAATAGCAATGGGCCCTTGTTTTTGTATGCTAAGTAAAGTCTCATTTCTATCTATTTCAGTACCTATTGACTTTGTAAGCTTCTCATTTACCTTATCCTTTATTTGCTGATCAGAATAATCGCCTTCTTTACGGAATCCCTTTGTAAGGTTGCCCAGCCCTGTCCGCAATTTTGTTTTCTCAAGCGCGCTTCTCGCCGCCAACAGCTTGATCTGCAACTCATCCTTACTAAAGCCCTCAGGCTCTCTCAAAGGACCAAGGGACTTGATTTTAGCTGTAAAATCAGTGATCAACCTTACAAATCGCGGGCCCTCAGCCGCTGATGCCCATTTTAATACAAAACGGTCGCTATCAATACCGATCTTTGCCAATATCTTTCTGACAAATTCCTCCATTATCATTGCATCGTAATTACCAACCTGGTAATGACATTCTCCAAGATGTCAGCCACCCACAAAGACACCGTCTGTTCCAACACAAAAGGCATCTATTATAAAAAGGGGATCCATTCTCCCTGCACACATCATGCGAATCGTTCTAACATTCGGCGGGTATTGATACCGTGACACTCCCGCTGAATCTGCGGCCGCGTAACAGCACCAGTTACACATAAATCCAAGTATCTTAGGGTTAAACTCTTGCCCCATTGATCCTCCTATCCTCCAAAAGCCTTTATCTGAGACCTGATCTGTTCGGTTGTAAAACCGCCCATAGATATAGCCAGTGTGGGACAATGGGATGCGCAAATCCCACAGCCTTTACAAGAGGCAGAAATAGTTTCCGCCTTTTTCTTCTTGCCTGCCTTGACCATTTGAATCGCCTGATACGGGCAAAGACACCTTTTGCCAGAGGCAGCGCTGCCTTGCCGGCAGCAGATTTTGCCTGAGCAATAGATTCATTAACCGGTTTCGGGGAATGGGCAAGACCGCACATGAATATACCGTCAACAGCAAATTCAACCGGACGGAGCTTGACATGTGCCTCCAGGAAAAACTTATCTTTTGTCACAGGTACCTTGAGAATCTTTGACAGGCTGTCAACATCGTTCGGGACTATTCCAACGCTCAGTACGAGAAGATCGGGCTCAAGGGTAATATCATCATCAAGCATTTCATCAAAAAAGGTAATGGAAAGCTTGCCATCCGTGTCAGTTGCAACAGGCGCTTTTTCCTTGTCATAATTGACAAAAACAACGCCTTTTTTTCTTGCCTTTTTATAGTAGTCTTCCATAAACCCGTAAGTGCGTATATCTCTGTAAAGAATATAAATATTGGCATTCGGGCGTTTATCTAAAATCCGCAGCGCATTTTTCACGGCCTGACCGCAGCATACCTTACTGCAATAAGAAAGATCATCCCCCCGGGAACCAACGCATTGAATCATAACAACCTCTTGGAGATCTTCCTCCAGGGTACCGGAAGAAATAGCATCTTCCAGTTCCAGTTGGGTTATAACCTGTCTTGAAGTTTCGTAACAATACTGCTTTGGCTTATATGGATGGCCCCCTGTCGCAATAATGATTACACCGTGCTCAACAATTTCCTCTCCTGAGGCAGAAGAAATGTTAGTGGTAAAGTTTCCCACATAGCCTGATACACTTTCAATTTTAGCTCCAGTATAAACTCGTATCAAATCATTGGAAGTTAGCTTGTTCTCCACTTCTTTAACTATTTTTCTTGGGTCATCACCAGATAGCAGAGCGCTCACATTCCTCAAATTGCCGCCAAGTTTGTTTGACTTTTCTATTAGAAAGGTCTCAAATCCCTGCTCAGCCATACTCAACGCGGCTGTCATTCCTGAAATTCCACCACCTATGATTAGAGCTTTCGGTATAACGGGAATCTGCTGTTCTATAAGCGGTTGCGACAGGACGGCCTTTGCGACTGCCATCCTGACCAGATCCTTTGCTTTCTCAGTAGCTTCTTCAGGTTCTCCTGCATGCACCCACGAACATTGGTCCCTGATGTTTACCATTTCAAACAAAGCACGGTTTAAGCCTGTATCCCTCAGTGTTTCCTGAAATAATGGTTCGTGTGTACGGGGCGTGCAGGCTGAAACTATAACTCGATTAAGATTATGCTCTTTAATCTTTTCCTTTAAGATGTATTGAGCGTCCTGAGAACAACTATACAAGCTTTGATCCGCATAAACAACACAGTCAAGAGTTGATGCGTATTCTCTAACTGCTGCAACGTCAATAACACCGGCAATATTGCTTCCACAGTGGCACACAAAAACGCCTATTCTTGGCTCATCTTCTATCACAAGCTCTGCCGGGTATTCTTTTTTTTCAACCTGGCTGCCCCTTACTTTGTTTAGCAATGAGTCAACAGAGGCTACGGCGCCGGTTGCTTCCGTAACGCTCTCCGGAATGTCTTTTGGCCCTCCGAAAGCGCCTGCCACAAAGATACCCGGTCTTGATGTTTGAAGGGGAGTAAAAGCTTTAGTGCTGCAAAATTCATACCTATTGATATCAATACCGCAGATACGGGCAAGATCATCAGCCCCTTCAGGTGACTCCAAACCTTCAGAAAGAACAACCATGTCAAAAGATTCTCCGTGATGAACACCTCGTCCATCCACGTATGATATCCTCAATTGATCCCCTTGTTCCTGAATTCCAGCAATACGGGATCTGACAAATTTGATGCCGTATTTTTCCCTGGCTCGTTGACGGGATGCATCAAATTCCTTGCCCTGGGTCCTCATATCCATGTAAAATATGGTTATATCAAGATCAGGGTCGTGCTCTTTTGCCACAGATGCCTCTTTAATTGCATACATACAGCAAACTGAGGAACAGTATCCATTTCCGCATGTTTCATCCCTTGATCCTATACACTGGAGAAATGCAATATGTTTTGGATGGCGCTGATCCGATGGTCTGACAATCATCCCTTCAGTAGGACCTGATGCACAAGTCAACCGCTCGAATTCCATACTTGTAAGCACATCAGGATATTTACCAAAACCGTGGCGGCCAAGAACTTCATCATCAATACGACCAAATCCCGGGGTCAATATTACAGAACCTACAGATAGATTGTGTTCTTCCTCTGTCTGACTAAAATCTATGGCCTGTGCCTGACATGTTGAAACACAGATACGACACATCTCATGATTTATAAAAAGACACTCTCTTGGATCAATATAAAAACTCGACGGGACTGCCTGGGGATAATCTTTATGAAGGTTCTTTGTTAACGCAAGACCTTCATTGAAGATATCTGCGGTTATAACAGGGCAATACATAGTGCATATGCCGCAGGCCGTACAAAGGTCCTCGTTTATGTATCGCGGAGCAGTATGCACGCGAGCGGTAAAATTTCCTGCCTCACCCTGAATAGATTCCAATTGTGCGTTTGTCAGTATCTTTATGTTTGGAGACCGACCGGCCTCAACCAACTTTGGTCCGAGTATTCAGATAGCACAGTCACTGGTAGGGAAGGTCTTGTCCAATCGAGCCATTGCCCCGCCAATTGATGCAGATTTCTCAACCAGGTAAACAAAATAACCTAGCTCAGAAAGATCCAAAGATGCCTGAATACCTGCCACACCGCCGCCCACGACAAGGACAGAACCCATTTTTGTTGTTTTACTTTCTTCTTTCATATCTATTGTTCCAACTCACGTCTCATTTCCATATCATAGAGGACTCTTTCCCTGGTTTCCTG
>JABZFQ010000255.1 GCA_014237365.1 Desulfobacteraceae bacterium
ACAATAACATCCCTTCGTGAAAGAACGGATCTTGTCGCGGAATGGCGAAGTTTATCAATCATTTCGTTTATTGAGGAGTCTTTTTGTATATAGGTATCGCTGGCAGGGATATATGCTTCCGGCTGGTAGTAGTCATAGTAACTTACAAAATATTCAACAGCATTTTCCGGAAACAGTTCCTTGAACTCGCTATACAGTTGTGCGGCTAATGTTTTGTTTGGCGCTAAAACTATGGTTGGTTTTTTAACTTTTGCAACAACGTGAGCAATTGTAAATGTTTTGCCGGATCCTGTAACACCCAGAAGAACCTGGTGTTTTTTCCCGGATAAGATACCGTCACTCAAGGCTTTTATCGCATTAGGCTGATCTCCTTTTGGTCTAAAATTTGAAACTAACTTAAAGGAAAACATAAGGTTTTGAATTCAGATACATTCATGATTTTTACAGGGGGAAAAGAAATGTTTTCAAGAATATTGAAATGTTTATCATTGGTAACTATCGCATCTGCATTTGATGCTATGGCACAATCTACGAACTTATCATCATCTCTGTCATTCTGTATTAGATTCCAGTTGTAGTACACATTAGCTTGGATCACATTGGGAAGCAGAAGGAGGGTTCGGATAACATTCCGGGCGACAGTGGCGGAATACTTATCCGAAATAATCTCCTCATATTCCGAAAGGATATCGGTTGTAATGACAAGCTCGAATTCATGATGAATCAATCCTTGAAATATCCAATGATATTGTGACTTACTGGAGATTGAAACCAACAAAACATTTGTATCAATAACAAACCTTCGATTAGTTTTCATTCAGCCAATCTTCTATAGTATCTGCTGACATTTCCTTTTGATCCCAGATATTGTCAGCTTCATTAATTGCTTTTTGAGCAAAATGATTAGCCAATTTTTTTTTTACTTCCATTAAATCATCGTACTCCAAATCTGTAGAATACAATTTTATAAGTTCCATTTGAACATTGCTTAGAGTTCGTGATTTAATAATTGTGCTATTTTTCTCTTTAAATTCAACTAAAGGCATATTAAAAACCTCCCCAAAGGATTCGCCCAAAAATAAATTTACATTTTGATGCGCCGATCCATACCGCATGACTGCGTTGCTCGTCGGTTAAATAGCCTCAGCTATTCGCCCTCCTCGCGCCTTGTCATGCGAGCGCCTCGACACCTCAAAATGTAAATTTATTTTTGGGCGAATCCTAATTTTAACTCTTTACCCTCCAAACAGTACCCTCCGGCCGATCCTCAATAACAATATCCATAACTTCAAGCTGCTTTCTGATTTTATCTGCTTCTGCCCATTTTTTTCCCTTTCTGGCTTGTTCTCTCTCTTTAACCAAATCTTCAATAACAACATGATCAATTGACTTTTTTTCCAGACTCTTAGATTTCTTTCCCTCAAAATAGGCTCCAGGTGATTCATAAAGAATGCCTAATATTCCGCCGATTTTCAGGATATCTGATTTACATAAAATTATATCTTTTATTGTGTTTTGAGATAATCCTTGTTTGCTTTCATCTAACAGGCGATTTATATTTCGAACAGCGTCAAAAAGCACACCAATGCCTCGAGCAGTATTGAAGTCGTCATCCATTGCCTCGCAAAAATGCTTGTAATATTTACCAGGCTCAACCTTATTTATTTTTGAAAGTTCTTTTTTTTCTTCAACGCGTTCAAGCAGTGCATAAATTTTGTTAAGGCCGGTACTTGCCTCATTCATTGCTTTATCTGTAAAATCAATGGGGCTTCTGTAATGGCTGGAAAGGAGAAACAGTCTTACAACTTCAGGATGAAAGGATTTTAATATATCCTTTATCATCAAAAAATTGCCGAGCGATTTTGACATTTTTTCCTGGTTTATATTTACAAAACCGTTGTGAATCCAGAATCCGGCAAAAGGCTTACCAAATGCTCCTTCTGACTGTGCAATTTCATTTTCGTGATGCGGAAAGATAAGATCTTTGCCTCCGCCATGGATATCAAATGTTTTACCCAGATATTCGGTGCTCATTGCCGAACATTCAATATGCCATCCCGGCCTCCCCTTACCCCACGGGCTGTCCCACGCAGGTTCTCCAGGCTTGATTGATTTCCATAAAGCAAAATCAAAAGGGTTGCGTTTTCTTGCGTCGACATCTACTCTGGCACCGGCTTCCATATCTTCAAGCTTGCGTCCGGAAAGTTTACCATAATCTTTAAATGATTCTATTGCAAAAAAAATATCGCCGTCGACCTGATATGCCAGGTTTTTACCTATAAGTATTTCAATGACTTTTATAATTTGAGGAATATGTTCCGTGGCTCTTGGTTCGATTGTGGGTCTTTCAACATTCAGAGCATCCATATCCTCATAGAATTCATTTATGTATTTTTCAGCAAGTGTTTTGCAATCAATACCTATCTGATTTGCCCGATTAATTATTTTATCATCAATATCAGTAAAATTTCTAACATAAGTTAGTTCAAAACCGCTTGCCTTTAAATATCTTGCAATCACGTCAAATGTTAATACAGACCTTGCATGTCCGATATGACATGAATCATAAACAGTCGGACCACAAACGTACATGCCCACCCTGCCCTGTTTCACAGGTTCAAAAATTTCTTTTTTTCTATTTAATGTATTATATATGCGAATTGTCATACTCTGTTAACCAAACCTAATAATTTTTTCATCCTGTTGATGGGCATATCCACGAAAGGATTCCCCCTAACTCGTGGATATACTCGAACAAAATATAACACTGTAAACCGATAACCGTAAACTGTTACGATTAATCAAATCACCAGACCTTGTATAGAATTTCAGATAATTAGGAACGAGGCCAGAAGGAGGAAGGCATATTAGGAACGTGGACGAAATAACTTCCCCAACTATGCATCACAGCTTCAGGCCGCCTTTATTTGATCTCAAATCCCAAAAATATTGAAATAGGTAAGCTATTCCATCAACTTTTGTGAACTGATAATGCAGTGAAATTAATTATCTGAAATTCTATAGACGTTTTCTGCATACCATTTATATGTTTCTGTTATCCCTTGTTCCAGGCCGATTCTTGCTTTCCAGCCGGAAGAGTGTAATACTGATACATCTAATAGCTTTTTCTGCATACCGTCAGGCTTGTTAGAGTTGAAGACCAAACGCCCCTCAAAACCAACAATACGGGCGATCATCTCTGCCAGTTCTTTAATTGTTAAATCCTTACCTGTACCAATATTGATAATTTTGCTTTTGCTGTATTTTTTCATAAGAAATAAACATGCATCAGCAAGGTCGTCAACGTGTAAAAATTCCCGCCAGGGAGATCCTGTACCCCAAATTTCCACCTCTGATAGACCTTCTATTTTGGCCTCGTGAAACTTTCTAATGAATGCAGGGAGCACATGACTCGTTTTTAGATCAAAATTATCATTTGGCCCATAGAGGTTCGTCGGCATGACACAAAAAAAGTTGGTTCCATATTGCCGGTTATAAGCCTGGCACATTTTTATTCCAGCGATTTTGGCTACAGCGTATGGTTCGTTGGTTGGTTCCAACGGCCCGCTAAGAAGGTATTCTTCTTTCATGGGCTGAGGGCAATTTTTAGGATAGATGCATGAGCTGCCCAGGAAAAGCATCTTTTTGACTTCAAAAAGATAAGAAGCATGGATGACATTGGTTTGGATAGTAAGATTGCTATAAATAAATTCAGCAGGGTAAGTGTTATTGGCATAAATACCCCCTACCCTTGCAGCAGCAAGAAACACATAATCAGGTCTCTCTTCATGAAAGAATTCTTCTACCTTCTCCTGTCTCGTGATGTCTAGTTCCGCATGCGTATGAGTGATGAGGTTTTTGTAACCCTCAGCTTTAAGTTTTCGTATAATTGCCGAGCCAACAAGACCGCGATGCCCGGCAACATATATCTTTGAGTCTTTATCCATCGCTAAATTCCTTTTATTATTATGTTAGAGCTATTCATATTGGTTTAACATACGGAAGCCAGCGGTTTGGCAAAACTTGTCTTTCTCTGCCTCTTTAAGGTCCTCTCGAACCATAATCTTTACCAATTCATCAAATAATACTTTAGGTTGCCAACCCAGTTTTGTGCGGGCCTTTGTGGAATCACCCTGAAGGAAGACCACATCCGTTGGCCTGAAATAACGTGGATCTATCTGTACAAGAATTTTTCCGGTCTCTTTATCTTTACCTGTTTCTTCAACACCAGTTCCTTCCCAGACAACTTTTATCCCAATCTCCTTAAAAGCTTTTTCCACAAACTCTCTTACTGAATGGGCTTCTCCTGTGGCAACAACATAGTCTTCCGGTTGTTTTTGCTGTAGCATCAGCCACATAGCCTTTACGTAATCGCCGGCATAACCCCAATCTCTTTGAGCGTCCAGATATCCCAGATACAACTTTTCCTGCAATCCCAATTTTATTCTTGCCACTGCCCTTGTAATCTTACGAGTCACAAAAGTTTCACCTCTCACAGGTGATTCATGGTTGAAAAGAATCCCATTGCAGGCAAAAATATTATATGCCTCACGATAGTTAACCGTAATCCAGTACGAATAGAGTTTTGCAGCCGCATACGGACTTCGCGGATAGAAAGGGGTGGTTTCAGTCTGTGGTATCTCCTGCACCTTACCATAGAGCTCACTGGTAGAGGCCTGATAAAATCGTGTTTTATCTTCCAGGTGAAGGATCCTTATTGCTTCCAGAAGACGTAATGTCCCGAGTGCGTCGGCATTAGCAGTATACTCTGCTGTTTCAAAGGAAACCTGGACATGACTCTGAGCAGCCATATTATATATTTCGTCAGGCTGTACATCCTGGATTATGCGTATAAGATTCGTAGCGTCTGTTAAGTCTCCATAATGCATAAAAAAATGGACATTTTCCTCATGTGGATCTCTATATAAGTGGTCCACCCGCCCTGTATTAAATGATGATGATCTGCGTTTAATACCATGTACTTCGTAGTCCTTTTTCAATAGAAATTCAGCTAAGTAAACTCCATCCTGACCCGTAATTCCTGTTATGAGTGCTTTTTTCATTTAGAGATCTCCGGTTTTTTGGCCTGTTCAAGCGCAATCTCGCTCACGGCGGAAAGCGTCCTTGCGCCTGAGGCACCATCAATGGCCTTCACAGCAATTTGTGCCTGGATTTTGGCATCTCCAGATGTGTCTTTCTTGTATACAGCGGTCTCTGCCTCTTTGACTGCCTTTGAAAGCTCTGCTGGAAAGAGTCCTACTTTCTTCACCATCTCTGACTCAGCCTTTGCATCCAGTTTCTTTTGCAAAACGCCCCCTTTTGCCCAATTAGCACTAAAGTACCTGCGTCAGGCTCAAAAGCTTTTCACCCAGCGCATTCTGCGCCCTCGCTTCACCGTGAACCAGCTTGATTCTTCCAGGCTTGGCAGGCATTGATGCAACCCACGCAAGAAGCTCCTTCTGATCAGCATGCGCCGAGTAACCGCTCAAGGCATGAACTCTTGCCTTTATGTCAAGCTTTTCACCATCTAAAACCACATAGCCACCAGGTCTTTGGCTATATCGCATAATATTTTTTCCCGGAGTTCCCTCCGCCTGATACCCAACAAAAAAAATATTATTTTTCCGGTCAGTAATGCCGGCCTTTAAATGTCTCAAAATTCTTCCACCGGTACACATGCCGCTGCCGGCAATGATGACTGCTTGCCCATCCATATCACACAGCTTTAGGTGATCCCTGTGACCTTCCACAGCGTAAAGATGATCAAAATCTATAGGATGATCGTCTTGCCGGAGGATATGCTTTGCTTCTTTGTCCCAGTATTCGGAAAGGTCGGAATAAATTTTTGTAATCTCAAGTCCAAGAGGCGAATCTAAAAAGACAGGAATCCTGGGGCCCGAGTTGAGTTCCGGAAATTCCATGCGAAGTTCCGGATCCGAAAATAATCTGTCCATCTCATAAATCAATTCTTGAGTTCGCCCCAGGGCAAAGGAAGGTATAAGGATTTTCCCCTTATAGACCAATGCCCGTGTTAATATTTTTCCGAGCCGTCGAACACGATTCCGCCGATCCCCATGCAGCCTGTCACCATAGGTCGATTCCAGGATCAATAGATCACAACCCTCGGGCACATCCGGATCACACAAAATAGGTGTATCCTTAACGCCTAAATCGCCGGAAAATACCACCGTCATATGGTCAGAAATATCAAATTGAACCCAACAGGAGCCAAGAATGTGTCCTGCCCTGCCTAATTTAAAATTAATCCCCCTTTTCATATCAAAAATCTGGTTGTATTCAAAGCCCCAGGAAAGTTCCTCAATTACCTCAGACATTTTAGCGGCCGCATCAGATGTTATATCGGTAAAACCCATGGCATCTTCCAACATTGGTGCGACAATGGCCTTAGTAGGATGAGAACTGATAATTTCACCCCTGAATCCCTTTTCAATCAGCTCAGGCATCCGGCCGATATGATCAATATGCGCATGAGTAAGAAACAGATAGTCAACCTCAGACGGTTGAACAGGCCAGTCTTTCATAGGCATGACAGAGTCATTGCCTTGCACTAAACCACAGTCTATCATGATATTGAGGCCGTTTGCCTGCAACAGGTGACATGATCCGGTCACAGTGTTTTCACCGCCAAGATGAATGATATTCATAAGACCAGCTCATTCCCTTAGGAACGTGGACGAAATAACTTCCGCAATTAGGCATCACAGCTTCAGGCCGCCTTTGTCCGATCTCAAATCCCAAAAATATTGAAATAGGTAAGCTATTCCATCAACTTTTGTGATCTGAGATCAAACAAATTCGACCCAAATCTGTGAACAAACAGGTCAAACAACATTTCTGAAAAACTAATCATTTCATCATCAAATTGATAATCTGTTCAAATTCTTCAAGGGAATTTACTTTTATCGCCTTTCTGTGCAAAATCTTCAAGATTGAAGGATCATATATTTCATTTAATCTATTCAGGATAGACTTCGGGATAATCTCAAAACGCAACTCAAGGATATCAATTACAGATTCTCTGGCGCTTTGCTGCATTCCCTGCTGTATTCCCTGCTGCATTCCCTGCTGGATGCCTTCCTGTCGTCCCTCTTCTTTGAGCACACTTACCAATCCCATAATTTCTCCTTTGCTTTTCCGACCTCAGACATCTGTATTCTTTATTCCAGCATTTTTATCCCGTTGAACCGGAGCCCTCTGGGAGTTCAACCAGGGCCAGCATTCCAACATAATCTGTTAATCCCAGCATTGTTTTCATCTCACCAGTTTAATACTGCACTAATACGCATTCACCCGCCACGCCCCTTTCATCACCGTCAACACAATAATTTTCAAATCCAGAAAGAGCGACCATTGTCTCAAATACTCCAGATCAGACTCTAACCTCTTTTCCATCTTATTCACTGTATCTGTTTCTCCGCGCCATCCATTGATCTGTGCAAGACCTGTAATCCCAGGTTTCACCTTGTGCCGAAGCATATATCCCGAGATCAGTTTCCTGTAATATATATTATGAGCAACGGCATGAGGCCGGGGGCCCACAATTGACATGCGTCCTTGAAGTACATTGATAAACTGGGGGAGCTCATCAAGCGAAGTATGCCGGAGAAACGTGCCAAAGCGAGTAATACGTGGATCAGACTTTTGCACCTGTTTAATTTCGCCCCCATCCTCGCAAACAGTCATTGTGCGAAATTTCCATACAACGATCTCTTTTCCATCCAGACCGTAACGGCGCTGCTTGAAAATTACCGGTCCTCGCGAAGAAAGTTTGACCCCTATAGCAATAAAGATCATAGGAATCGCTATAAAAAGCAGAATAAGACTCCCCAGTACAATATCTTCAAGCCTTTTTACCCATCCAGTAATCCCATAGAAAGGGCTTTCAAACACATTGACAATGGGAATGCCACCCATATTAAAGAAACGGGCATTGAGGATATTGAGTACAAAAATATCCGGTACTATATGCACAGATGCAGTCGAATCAGTCAGCCTGTTGACAATTGCTCGAATCCTTGCTTCCGCGCGCATGGGCAAAGCAATATAGATCTCGTCTATTTTCCCTGAAACCGTCCAATCGACCAATTCATCCAGACCACCTTTTACATCAAGGGCATCTCCTGCCAAAACAGGCTCTCCCTTGCTTTTCATATCATCAAAAAAACCGACTATCCTGAAGCCGAGCCAGGGCGTGTTTATGATGGTTTGCGCCACTTTTTTCCCGAGGTCACCTCCTCCTGCAATCGCAACTGTCCGGATGTTTCTCCCCTTACGTCTTAATGCACGAAAAAAGCAGCGTATTACGATACGCCAGCAGGAAAGAAGCGCGGGCGACAGTAACAACCATGTAGATATAACAATTCTGGAATAATGGTGAGAAGTTCTTGTGGTAAAGGCTACAATCATCATCACAGAAACCGCTCCGGCCCACAGCACCAATACTCTCCAGATTTCTTGAGGAAGCGGCGTTCCCCGCCAGGAGCGATACAAATTTCCGACTCCAGCGAAAAAAACAAAACATAGAGTTCCGAGTATCCCAGCCATACTATAACTCATATCAACAGGGATTTCTCGCTGTCTCATAGCCGCCCAAAGCGAAAGTATAATCAATACAATATCGGAGATCCTGAAAAGAAAATCCAGGCGGGACTGATGTGATCGAATGACTCCTTTAGATGGCAATGTGGTCTCCTTTCCGACCATCTGGAAAATTAGATAAATAGTACAAAACCTGAAATTACAGACAAATGCAACCCCTGATCGGCTATGTTTATGACTATCCATCTTTTAAGATATCTCTTCATGAAGGTACCGCTTTCGGAATTTCTGTTTCCAAACAGATACGAAATTACATCTTTTCTTTTTAGTATTATAAAATCTTTTTTGTCATAAAGAAATCCTTCAACGTGAACCCTTGAAAAATCTATAATAAAATGGATTATGCTTATGTATAATGCTGCCCGAAGTCGGAAGATAAAATCATACGGCATTAGCCACAATAATATCAGAATAAAATGAAAAAAGCAGTGTAAAAACACTGCTTTTAAACGCTTAATAACATCAGATGTTCTTTTTGCACGTGATATCCGTGTAGAATAAAGAAAAAAATCACCACAGATATGAGCTGCCAAAAGCAGAAAAAAAAGTTTCATATTCATGCTTTCTTCAAAACCTTACTGCTTTTTTCAAGGACCTTGACCACGCCAAGCCCGTTATAACCATCGCTCACCGGAACCGTATCATTTTCAATGCAATCCACAAAATGAGCCAATTCTGTACGCAGAGGCTCTCCACCATCAATCTTTGGAATCAGAATATCACCGTATTTATAGGAATAATGAAACTCAGCATAGGTATCATAATGCGTAGGCACTTCAACAGCCTTGTCATAAATTCTAATCTTTTCAGTTGGTTGAACATCATCATATACCATCATCTTTTTACTTCCAACTACTGTCATTTTTCTAACCTTGTCAGGATCAAGCCAACTGCACTGAATAAATGCCACCACATTATTTTCATACCGCAGGTTCAAAATGGCCACATCCTCAATAGCGGGATTTATATGGGATGCTCCAACAGCGCCCACTTGAGTCGGCTCCATATCCAGAAGATAATTAACAATTGAAATATCATGGGGAGCTAAATCCCAGATAACATTTATATCCTGCTGAAAAAGCCCCAGGTTCAGTCTCTGGGAATTAATATAGTATATTTCACCAAGCTCCCCTGAATCAAGAATTTCCTTCATCTTTCTTACAGGTGCTGAATAAAGAAAAGTATGACCCACCATGAGTTTGCGGCCATTTTCTTCAGCAAGGTTTATCAATTTTACCGATTCTTTAATTGATGAAGTCATCGGTTTTTCAACAAAAAGATGTTTTCCTGCAGACAAAGCTTCAGATGCAAACCTGAAATGGGTATGCACAGGGGTTGCAACTGCAACAATATCAATTTCAGAATCATTGATAATATCTTTATAATCTGTAGTAGTATCGGTTTCAGGATAAAGGATCTTCATATGATCAAGTCTTTTTGTATCCAGATCAGCAACGCGTAAAACACTGGTTCGAGTTAGCTGGTCAAAATTTCTTATTAAATTGGGCCCCCAGTAACCACAGCCTATCACTCCTACATTAAGCATAAATTCTCCATCGTAAGGAACGTGGACGAAATAACTTCCCCAACTATGCATCACAGCTTCAGGCCGCCTTTATTTGATCTCAAATCCCAAAAATATTGAAATAGGTAAGCTATTCCATCAACTTTTGTGATC